>JAVLEV010000001.1:0-41433 GCA_031920365.1 Planktomarina sp.
GTATTATTTTTGCTACTGTTCTAGGTGTGGTCGGTTTTTTTTGGTTTGGGTCGTCCATAATAGGATGGGTATTAGCATTGGCTATGGTCCTAAATATGGTAATTGCTGGCCTGGCGGGTACTGTCGTCCCAGTTCTGCTTGAAAAAATTGGTGTTGATCCAGCTTTGGCGTCGGGTGCCTTCGTGACTACGGTCACAGATGTTGTTGGTTTTTTTGCCTTTTTGGGATTGGCCGCCTGGATGTTGCTGTGACGCTTGCAGAAAAAAAGCAGGCTGCGCGTACAGCGGCTTTTATGCGGCGCAAATTAGCGTTTGAAAAACAAATTGGCGCGTCTGCTGGGCTATTGTCTGAAGTATTGGCAGAGTTTCGGGGTGCGTCCATAGCAGGTTTTATGCCGATTAACACCGAAATTGACCCTATTCCGGCTATGGTTGAGGCTTCTGCATATGGCGTGGTCGGCGTGCCGGTGATTAAAGCAGCTGCAACACCTCTGGAATTTGCTAAATGGTCGCCAGAGGCTGTGATGGTCACGGGAGCGTTTAAGGCTCAAATTCCTGCTAATATTGAATTAATGGTGCCGGAAATTGTAATTGTACCATTAGTTGCTTGGGATACAAAAGGAGGCCGTTTGGGTTATGGCGGTGGTTTCTATGACCGCACCCTTGAAGAGCTGCGAGCCCGTGGGCCCGTATTGACCATTGGTTTTGCATTTAACGCACAACAGGCTTGTGACCTTCCGTTAGAGGCTACAGATCAACCTCTAGATATTATTGTAACCGAAGACCGAGTTCTGACAATAGGAGATCGATATAGCATAAGAAAGTGATTTTAAGTTATATGGCCCCTGTATCTTTAGGCTTTCATGACTGCTGCTTTTATCCCTGTCTATGTATCATAGTGGTTATTTAAATCGACACACTATACCATAATGGTGTGTTGACTAGGGCCTTACCAAGCCCATTGTATATATTTTATAGTATAAATATCAATATTTTAGATATTATAAATATAATATCAGAACCTTGTTTCGGTACACCCAGTGGCACCACAGACCCAAGGGTCTTTGTCAAAGAGTGTGGGATCCTCCTTAATTAGATCGATACAGTCTAAGGGCGCAGAACACTAATCCGCTTCCCCCTAGTACGGGCACTCTACAAGGAACTTCAGGCCTTTAGTGCTGGTGTTGTAGTTTTAGTGTGGAAAGGTTTTGTTTGGGGCGAAGTATGGGTGGTTAATTGGGAAGTTAGTAGATCAGGGGATCTTAGTAAGTTGTGGCAACGAGTTGATTGCATAGATTAAAAGAGCAGTGTCGGATCTCCATCAAAATTTTCATAGACTTGTATCGGAAATTGAATAATATTTTATCTAAAAATACTGCTAATTTTGTATTTAAATCCTCTACTTTGTCCACGGCAGATAGGGTGTTATCAGAATGATTTATTCGCCTCAACTTGTACCGCTAGCCAAGTATTTTGCTAAAACTATTGCAAATGGTACGGAACGTGGTGGGCTTTGCGTGATGTGCCAGGGTAAGGTTCTTCTTGATGTTTGGGGGGGCGTGGCGAGACCTGGCCAAGTTTGGCAATCAGACACTTTGGCTTGCTGCTTTTCGGTCACAAAAGGGGTGCTGTCCCTTTTAGCCCATGTAATGATTTCACGAGGCGAAATCGCACTGGATACCACTGTTTCACAAGTTTGGCCTAGGTTTTTGGTTAAGCAGAAAGGTTCTATTACTCTCTTCGACATTCTAACTCACAGAGCAGGTTTGCCTGCCGTATCTGGGCCAGTTGCAGAAGGTGACCTTTATGACTGGGACATCATGGTGGGCCATCTGGAGAGATCGGTGGAGGTCGTTCGGTCAAGAGATACCCCAGTATACCATAATATGACCTATGGCCATCTTCTGGGTGAAACCTTGCGGCGGGCGGCAGGAGCGGATTCACTGCGCGGATTACTTCAGGCGCGCGTCATAGACCCGCTTGGAGTGGACTTTCGTATTGGGTTGACTGATGTTGAGAATGCGCGAGCGGCTCAATTGACGCAAGCAGACCCGAACGGGCTGCTCCGGACGTTGGTTACGGAACCGGAAAACCTTTTTTCCCGCTCCATGGCATTTTTTGACCGGGACGAAGACTTTAATTCAACTAAGTGGCGAGGGGCTGTGATAGGCTCAGGTAGTGGCCATGCCACGGCGCGGGCCTTGGCCACGCTTTATGGTCAGTATATCTGGAAAGATGCAATTTTGCCATCTACCAAACAACTTGAAATTGGGATTGAACAAGCCCAGACTCAAAATGATGCTATTTTAGGAATTCCTATCCGTTTTGGGCTGGGCGTGGAACTTTCTGCTCCACCCCACTTTGACTTTGGTCCAAACTCTGGCGCGGTTGGTCACTGGGGTGCGGGGGGCGCGCAGGCTTTCGCCGATCCAAAACTGGGGGTCTCTTTTGGATATGTCACAGGGCACATGTCAAGCCAAATCGGCAGTTCTGCACGTGCCTCGCACCTCGTCAAACTTTTATATGATTGTCTTAGCAATGATTGATGCGTTTGCACGCTTGCGATCAAACAACCTGAACTTGGTCCTTGTAGGGTTTTCTAAATATTTGACTGTTTAAGCTTGTTAATTCTTGCAATTCGGAGAAATATGTCCGGACAAATTGTAGAGGGGCTGATAACGGTATGGACTTAGATAGCAAAGGCCGGACATCGTTGACTGGCCAGTTACTTGAAAAGCTTGCAGTGGTTCCATTGCCCAGAGACAGGGATGCTGCAACGCTGCATCTGCTGGATTGGCTCGGATGTGCGTTGGCTGGCGTAGCTACTAAAACTGGTCGGGCAATGGCCTTAGCAGGTGGCACGAAAGGTTATCCACTTTCCTCCGAAGGCCGCAGTATCGTAGAATTTGCATTTGCGTTAGGTAGTTTTGGCAGTCTGCTTGAAATGGATGATGTACACCGTACGGCTATTTTACACCCTGGTCCTGTGATTTGGCCTGCAATTATTGCCTGTGCGACCATGGAGACTTCAGATCGCGCGCCTGAAGCCGCCCTGCGCGGATATGAGGCAATGATCCGTTTGGGTCAATCTGTCGGTCAAGACCATTACGCTCATTTTCATAATACTTCGACATGCGGTGGACTAGGGTCAGCTGTGGCGGCTGCTTGGATGTTCGGTTTAGATCAAAAAGAGACGCTTTGGGCTATGGCTCATGCACTTTCTATTTCAGGTGGGCTGTGGGAATGTCGAAACGAGGTGGGTGCGACTAAGCATCTGCACGTAGCAGAGGCAGCACGCCGAGGCGTTCAAGCGGCATTGGCCGCACAGGCTGGGATTGCTGGGCCGCTGCATATTTTGGAAGGTGCGCAAGGGTTTTATGCAGGATTGGCCCCAGGCGGTTCACCGCAAGTGCTGTTGGCGGGTGCCCCCTGGGCGTTGCATGACACTTCCTTTAAGCCATGGCCTGCATGCCGCCATACGCACCCAGTGATCGATGCAGCATTGGCGTGGCGTGGTAGCGCACAAATGGGAAATCCGGATCGAATAGTTATTGAGACCTATGCTGATGCAGTTCTTTTTTGCGACTGTATAGAACCCAATAATCCAGAGGCTGCGCGGTTCAGCTTACAACATGCGGTAGCCGTCTCTCTGATTGACGGGCCGCCGAGGCTTTCCGCTTTTGAAGGTGACGCGTTGGTCCGACCAGATTACCGAGCAATAAGACAGATTTGTGAGGTAATAGAAGATAAAGCAATGACCACTGCATATCCTAATCATTTTGGCGCGCGCTTACGTGTCACCGTCGATGGATTAGAAACCGTAGTCCATGTCCCTGATGCATGGGGCGATATTGAGAACCCAATATCTGCTAAGGCACTTTTTGAAAAGTTCAAAATGCTTGCAGCCAGCGCGGGGGTTGACCCTGGTCCGCTACAGGATGCTGCATTGAACCCCGATACTGGCGCTTTTGCGCTACGCGGCTTACTCGCTTTATTGCCTGCAACTCAACCAAAGGAGAACTGATGTCACAACCCTCTTATTTTGATGCTATGGGATATAACGAGATAATCGCTGATTATGGTCGCCCTGAAACATTCATTGAACGGATCGCGCGAATACCTCGCGAAGATCTGCGCTTGTTACAGAATGAAAGGTTCTTAAACGTTGTCGCATTTGCATGGAAAATCCCGTTCTACCAAAGACACTGGGGTGCAGCGGGGGTGGTACCAGACGATATTCGTTCCATTGATGACATTGGTAAACTTCCAACTTATTCGAAAGAGGATCTGATGGCCTCGGTTGAGGCGCATCCTCCTATGGGCGATTTTCACGGGCTCGACTCCTACGCGAAGGAGAATAGACCACCATTAGTTTTCCAAACTACAAGTGGTACGACAGGGAGGCCTCAGCCATTGTTGTTCGGCCCTAAAAGCCGTGAGATCCAGAACATTTTACTGGCAAGGTTATATGCAATGCAAGGTATTAACCGTGACGATGTTATGCATTCTGTTTACGGGCATGGAATGGTTAATGGAGGGCATTATGTCCGTGAGACTGTTCTGCACTGGATGGGTGCGCAGCTTTTGACTGCAGGTACTGGGATTGAAACCAGCTCAACCAATCAAGTGAACCTCATGAAGGAATTTGGTGCGACCGCAATTATTGGTTTTGGTGACTACATCACCTATCTCGCAGGGATTGCCCGTAAAGAAGGGCTAGAGCCCGGGACAGATATCAACATTCGTGTTATTTCTGGCCACATGGGTGCCGAGAGCCGAGAGGCGATCTCAAAAGCATGGGGTGGGGCGGAAGTTTACGATTGGTACGGCGTAGGGGATACTGGTGCCATCGCAGGCGAAGGGCCGGACCATGCAGGTATGTATGTACAAGAGGATGCTCAGTTCTTAGAAATTCTAGACATTGAGTCCAACAAGCCAATGGCCGACGGCGAAAGTGGTGATATGGTTGTGACTTGCCTTTATAAAGACGACGTTTTCCCAATCATAAGGTTCAACACTCATGACGTGTCGGCCTTTCGCACTGACCCGTCACCTTTGGGCTTCACGTTGCGCCGTATCGTTGGTTTTCAGGGTCGCAGTGATAATATGGTTAAATTGCGGGGGATCAACATTTATCCTACGGGTCTGGGGGTGATTTTGACCGAAAGTGACCCAGAATTACTCAGCGATTACGTTTGTGTTGTTACCCGTCGCGATAAGCGTGACGAAATGGTTGTTCACATCGAAACAATTGGAAACGTTGATCGCGACGTATCGGCACACGAGGCGCTTTTGAAGCAGCGACTGGGAGTAGCTATTAGCGTATCACTGTCAGAGCCTGGTGCGTTGGCCGAATTAACGCAAATCGAAAAGCGCCAAAAACCTATTCGATTGATCCAGCGGGTTGCCGAGTGAACGTCGCTTCCTCCTATATTTCTTCTGTTCAGCAGACGGAAGAAGCATTGTTGTGCATCGCAGCTAGCGATGGTGATATTTGTGCTTTTGTTGCGACCTGTCCTAGTACTGCGCGGGCTGAAGCAAAGGCCAGTGACGAGCGACGGAGAAAACGGGCGTTAATTGGCCCATTGGATGGAATGCCATTTGCGGTCAAGGACAACATAGCAGTCGCAGGCTTGCCGACGCAGTCAGGGACAATGGCGTTTGGTGCGCTTGCGACTGCAGATGCCACTGTGGTCGCGCGGCTTAGAACGGCTGGTGCCGTCTTGGTTGGAACATTGAATATGCATGAAGGAGCACTTGGTGCCACCACGGACAATCCGTTCTGGGGTCGTTGCGTTAATCCACTGAAGCCAGGTTACACACCGGGTGGATCTAGCGGCGGATCGGCTGCCGCCATAGCCGCCCGAATGGTACCCTTTACGCTAGGCACCGATACGATGGGTTCGGTGCGTGTACCAGCTGCCTATTGCGGGGTGTGGGCGCTAAAACCAACCAAAGGGCGGGTTCCAGCCTCAGGATTGACTAATCTGTCCTGGACGTTGGATACAATAGGCCCACTTGCTCGCGACCCTGGCACGCTTGGCGCAATCTTGAGTGTGATCGAAGGATCAGATGATATGGACATGTTAAGTGGACCAATACCCTGCGACGGGCCCAAACCAAAATCCCTTCTAGGCTTGCGGCTGGGTGTACCAGATGTTGCTGCATTAACCACATGTGAGAGTGAGGTTTTGGCGGCATTTGAAGCCTTTAAATTGGCACTAGTAGCAGCCGGTGTGATTTTATTACCTGTTGTGGTTGCAGGTTGGATCCCAGGTGCACTGCGGCGGGCGGGTTTGTTAATTTCTGAAGTTGAAGGTGCTGAGGTTTTGGGTGATGCGGTGGATGGCCCAGGCTTGTCTGACAGCTTTCGTTCGATGCTCAACTATGGACGAAGTGTCAAGTCAGGGCGACTGGCACAGGCCTATCGTCAAGTGCAGGAACTATCTGTATCATTTGATCGTGCGATTGAAGGGTTAGATGGTCTTTTGTTGCCGACAACGCCACAAAGAGCCTTTACCCAGGGTGGGCAGGTACCTGTCAATCAAGCTGATTTTACGGCGCTTGCAAACGTTGCTGGGGCGCCTGCACTAACTATACCCTTATCATCTCTGGATGGCGATTTGCCTTGCGCTGCCCAAATAGTCGGGCCAAGAGGTAGTGATAATATTCTGATTGCACTGGGAGAATTGATGCAGGATATGCACTCGGTTTGGCGCGCTAATTGAAAGCGTAGTGGACCGAAGAGGAGGACAAGCCATCGCTTATCTTACACCGAGGGACGCGGCTTTAGCTGTGCGAGGAACGGGGCGTATTCTGTTGGGCGGCTGTGCAGCGGATCCAGTAGAAATGCTCGACGTGGTCGAATCGGACCCAGAGATTTGGCAAAATATCATAACGACGGGTGCATTCATTCCCGGTGTAAACGACCGTGATTATTCAGCTTTGGGTCAGGGGGGATCAGTCGAAACAATTTTTGTCACTCCAGGACTGCGTGCAGGTTTTGCACTAGGTCGAGTTAACCATCTACCAATGCATTATACCGCTTTTCATGATCGGATCGCCAGACCGGGTATAGTCGATTTTGTAATAATAAATGTGCCACCTCCACAAAGTGGGAGTGTTGGACTTGGTATTTGTGCAGATTTTGCACCGGCAGCAATTGCGGCAGGCGCGCGGTTGATTGGTTTGGTCAACCCAGAAATGCCCGATGTGAAAGGCGCGCCCCGCCTGTCGCTTGATAGGTTCGAGTTACTGGCCGAAACCTCTGTGCCACTCCCTGAACTTAGTATTGGAAAACCTGACAAAATCAGTCGCAATATAGCCAGTCGGATTGCTAACTTGGTCCCTGACAGGGGGACGCTACAACTAGGCCTTGGAACCCTACAGACTGCAGTACTAGAGGCATTACGGGGAAGAAACGACTTGAGCTTTCATGGTGGGATGATTTCAGACGGTGTACTCCACGCGGTTGCAGAGGGCGGCTTTGCGCGCGGCGTGACAACTGGCGTAGCGCTTGGATCACGCGAATTCTATGGTAGGCTTGCATCGACCACACCAATTGCCTTTGTGCCGGTGGACTTGACGCATGGGTTGCACGCCTTACGTCAAATACCACGTCTAATAAGTGTAAATTCATGTTTGGAGATTGATTTGACCGGACAGGCTAACGTAGAGTATCTGGACGGTGCGCAAAATAGTGGGCAAGGTGGCATGATAGATTTTATCAGAGGAGCGCGGGCGTCTCTAGGTGGGGTTGCGATCTTAGCGCTACCCTCAACGGCGAGGCGGCGCAGCGTTAGCCGAATTGTTGTAAATCTGCCTCAAGGAACACCGGTTTCGGTCGCTCGCTCTGACATAGACGTTGTTGTGACCGAGCATGGCGTCGCAGATTTACGAGAAGTAGGCATGGCAACGCGCAGAGAGCGACTGATTGCGGTGGCAGATCCAGCGTTTCGCCAAGCGTTGTCACGAGAATCCAAATGAGTAAATTTCTTGAGGGTAAAAGCCGTACGGGCAAATTGCACCAGTACATGCGGATAGGGAACAAACTCCGTGATAGAATTTGTTCAGGCCATTATTTGGTAGGCTCTACGTTGCCAACTGAATGCGAGCTCTGCAAGGAATTCACCACAAGTCGCCATACAGTACGTGAGGCACTCCGTGTGCTAACTGATGCTGGCTTGATAGAACGGCGACAGGGGTCAGGAAGCCGCGTTTTGAGCGCTGCGCCGAGCCAGAGATACATCCATGATATGCGGTCGCTCGATCAACTGTTCCAGTACGCGAGCGACACACGTTTCGTTATCAATAAAATTAAATTTGCGATACCAGAAAATCCCATCTTGACGGAGGTGGGTGGTGATATCGTCGAGTGGTTGACCGTAGAAGGTCTGCGACTTGAACGTGACGCTGACATCCCAATTTGCTTTTCTACTGTTTTAGTCAACAAAAACTACGCGAGTATAGCTGCAGACCTACAAACAGGTTCTGGGGCAGTTTATAGTCAGATTGAGGATAAGTTTGGCATCAAAGTTTCTCAGGTTGTTCAGGATATCACCATAACGAAAATGCCTCAACGTGCCGCGGTCCTTTTGGATGAAACTGCTTCGGACGTTGCGGTGCAAGTGCGCCGCCGTTATTTGGGGGCCGACGGTACGATTGTTCTCGCTTCAGTGAACCTGCATCCAGCAGATAGATTTTCGTACACTATGCAATTACGGCGCGAAAGCGCAGGTTAGATCGCAGGTTTTCCGCGGTAAGTAAGACTACAAATTATCGGCAGGTTCTAACTTACTAAGCCGCTGGCTGTTATGTTTGGTACTGTGACTTTTAGAACGGGTCAACGCATTAGTTAGCAGCTCTTTTAGCATTCCTGCCAGCTACCCATCAGCACTTAACCGCAGCATATATTTGCGCTGGATTTACTCTCTCGCTTGGTCCTTACTTAGCCGTTGGCCCATTTGCGGTCAAACTCCCAGACATCCTCAAAGCCCATCATCTTACTGAAATAACCAAAGTCTTCAAGGTTTGTACTGGATACATCCCCTATGGTAGCTAGAGCGCTATAGGCATCCTTTAGGGCTTTGCCCGCCGCAAGAAACCCAAGTGCTGGGTGAATACCTATGGCAAACCCAAGGTTTGCTAAGTCCCCTGACGGTAGTATCGGCGTTCGACCGCCTGATACCATGTTGATAAGTGTCGGCTTGCTAATACGTTCGTTAATGGTTCGCATTTCTTCGATTGACTCAGGAGCCTCGACGAATACTACGTCGGCACCTGCTCGTTCAAAGGCGGCACCCCGTCGCAGTGCTTCGTCCAACCCAAGGCTAGTGCGGCTGTCGGTGCGTGCGATGATCAAAAAGTCAGGGCTAGACCGGCTGTCGTTAGCAACCCTAATCTTTGCAACCATGTCTTCCAATGGTACCACGCGTCGACCTGGGGTATGGCCACATTTCTTGGGGTACTCTTGATCTTCAATTTGGATGGCTGTAACGCCAGCAGCCTCGTATCCACGTACAGTGTGGCGCACATTCAACAGTCCACCATAGCCTGTGTCAGCATCAGCAATTACTGGCGTTTTGGCTCCTTCAACAATACGGCGCACACGCATTTCCATATCAGTATAGGTCATAATTCCTGCATCTGGTAACCCCATGTGTGAGGCGGCGATGCCATACCCTGTTACGTAAAGCGCGGAAAACCCCATTCCGTCTGCTACCAACGTTGAAATCATGTCAAACACCCCAGGTGCTGAAATGAACTCTCTTGATTCTAGCATTTGTCTTAGTTTTGGATTGGCCATGTGTTTTCCTCATGTTGTTTATTTTGCACTCTGTGGCGTTTGTCTGAATTAAACTAACATAACTTTTTAGTATTACTTATTGCATAAAGTGGAACCAAACCGTTCGTCAACTATTTGTCCGGACAAATTATTGACAGATAGAAAAAAATGTGTGTATTTTGAAAAGGGCAACGAAGGAGGTGCTTTTAAATGCCAAGAGATGCGCGTGGTTGGCGCTGCAAGTTCGCTGTGGTTGCACCATCCACAAACACTATTGTTCAGCCTGATATGGATGATTTTCGTGTTCGCGGTGTGACCAATCATTTTGGCCGAATATATGTACCAAATATGAAGGTAGGAAATGATGATGAATTTGTAGTACTTGTCGATGCCATCAGTACAAAGCTGAATGATGCGGTAGACCGCTGTTTAACGTCTGAGCCAGATTATTTAATTATGGGAATGTCAGCTTTGATGTTTTGGAATGGGCGTGCGGCATCAGAAAGGCGAATGCAGGAATTATCAAATTATTGTGGCATAAAAGTATCTGCAGGGTCTTTTGCCTGCGAGGCGGCTCTAAACTTGGTACGTGCTAAAAGAATAGCCGTAATTTCTCCTTATTTTCCTATATCGGACAAAAACGTGACGTTGTTTTTTCAGGATTGTGGCTTTGAGGTTGTGCGCTTTAGAGGTCTAAAATGCTCTAGTCCAGTAGCTATCGCTCAAGTAGACAAAACCGCTCTGCGCGATCAGATAGCCAAAATGGACGGCGATGATGTGGATGCTTTTGTGCAAGTGGGCACGAACTTGAGTATGTGTGAATTGTGTGTCGAGTTAGAGGTAAAATACGGTAAGCCCTTTGTTGCGATTAACGCGGCCACATATTGGCATTCTTTGAGAGCCATGGGCATCAATGACCAATTTTCTGGCTATGGGCCATTATTTGAAAAACATTAAATAAGAGGAGATAATAGTTATGAAATTGAATTATAGTTTGGGTTTAAATTTCCTTATGGGTTTTGACTGTCATTATAAACTTGGCCGAAATTAACGTGCAATTATATTTACATAATATCCGGACAGACGGCAGGGCATGAAAGTCTTTTATACAAATGTCGGTATGCTAATCGAGTTTTGGATCAACCTTTCTAATTTGCATATTATGTCGAACCATTTTTTGTGGCCATCCGTGTCCCAGGGCGGAACCGAAGCATGAGGGTGATACTATCCCTCATTGTAAAAAATGCACCGCTTTTCATGTTGAGCGGTGTTGTTATTGGCCTGAGCGTACCAATCATCGCCGAAGTTATAAGACCTTTAGTAGTGCCAATTTCGATTCTCATGGCGGTGGTATCGATGTTGCGAATTGAACCAGCCAAGCTATTGGCAACATTTCATCGCCCAGTTTTTGTAGGCTTAGCAGCCCTATTTGTCCTTATAGTTTTGCCAGTAGTGACCTTTTTATTAGCGAGGGCTTTTGGTCTTCCAGGCTGGCTGGTCACTGGTCTAACCTTTGCGTCTGCCGCACCGCCTGTAAGCTCGGCTGCTGCGTTTGCCATTCTGGTACGTGTGGATCCTGGCCTTGTAACTGGTATTGCTATTCCCGCTACGCTTCTTGCTCCTGCTACAGTCTGGATGCTAAGTTCATCGTTTCCCGGATTGGGCGAAGGTGTCGAGTTGGGTGCGCTTGTCTTGCGTCTGTCTGGTATCATCCTAGGAGCACTTGTTACTGCATTGCTAATTCGCCGCCTCCTTGGTGAAGAACGTATGACTGAATGGGGTATGGGATTAGACGGAGTGACTGTAGTACTTGTGATGTTGATTGGCATAGGAGTGATGCACGATATTGGCCTTGCTCTCCGATCGGCACCTGAGTTGTTGCTTGGTATTCTTACATTGACGGCTTTAGTCAGTTACGGCTCCTTACTAATTACCATGGCTATGTTTTGGCCAATAGGCCGTGATGAAGCTTTCGCTGTAGGTCTATGTGGCAGTATAAAAAATATGGCTGTGATGGTGGCAGCTGTTCTGGGTACGGTTGATCCACGAATTTCACTGGTTGTCATTACAGCACAATTCCCAATTTTTCTTTCGCCCTTATTCATGCGGCCGCTTTTTGCCCGTCTTCGTGGCTTCGAGACGCGCCAATGAACTTGTATGGCCTTATTAATAATTCAGCAAAATATGCAGCTCAGATTGGGGGGGCTGCCATCTTAGCTTCAGCATTTCTGGTAAGTCTTGAAGTATTTTTCCGCAATCTTGGGGTAGACATGCGGTTGCATTCATTTGAACTTACCAATTATGCTTTTGCCGTGGCAGTGGCTTTTTCTTTTTCTTACGCAGTTACTCAGCGAGCACATATCCGTATTGACGCCCTCTATCAACTTATGCCAGTTTCTATACGAGCTGTTTTAGATGTTTTTTCGTTGTTACTTCTAGCGGTTTTATCAACCGGAATGGCTTATTATGCATGGAAGGTTGTGGTGTATTCGGCCCAACTTGGTGCGCGGCCTAACTCTACTCTTAATATTCCTTTATCTGTACCCCAAGGCCTTTGGGCGCTTGGGCTCACTTGGTTCGCACTGGTCTCTGTCGCATTAGCCTTTAGGTCCACGGTACAGCTATTACGAGGCAGCTTTACTACGGTACATGGCGAAAATGGTGTGCTCAATGGAGACGCTACCGAGGTGTTTCGATGATTGGGCTAGCAACAATACTTTTGCTCTTTCTCCTGGCACTTGCACTGCCAGTGGCAGTAGTACTTGTTGTCCTGGGTGTCACTTTGGCTGAGCTTTATTCCTTCTTTCCACTACTACCTGCCGCTGGCGAGATCCTGTGGTCTTCATCAACCGAATTTGTACTGGTGGCAGTCCCAATGTTCATTCTAATGGGGGAAATATTACTTCGGTCAGGGGTGGCGGGCAAGATGTACAATGCATTGGATACCTGGGTAAATCGGATCCCAGGAGGTTTGATGCACACCAATATCGCAGCTTGTACTTTGTTTTCAGCCACATCTGGCTCATCGGTGGCTACCGCTGCCACCATTGGAACTGTAGCTATTCCGAATATGCGCCGATTGGGGTATAGTCCGCCTCTATATTTAGGCTCTATCGCCGCTGGTGGCACGCTGGGCATCTTGATCCCACCGTCAATTAATATAATTCTGTTTGGTGTGCTGGCGGAAGTGTCTATAACGCAGCTTTATCTGGCAGCACTTATTCCAGGTCTAATGTTGGCAGGCTTCTTTTCATTAGCGGTGCTAGTCCTTTGTTTGATTTGGCCTGAGATTGATGGCACGGCCAAACCAGCGACATGGTATCAGAGAATTTGCGCATTGCATGCTTTGGTACCGCCCATTGGCCTTTTTTTGGTTGTGGTAGGCTCTATTTATGCAGGCTTTGCAACTCCAACTGAGGCTGCGGCTGTAGGCGTGGTGGCAGCACTGCTAATTGCTGCGTTGTGCGGCGAGCTGACGCTAATTACATTGAGCGCTGCGCTGGAAGGTACAATGCGCACAACTGCGATGGTGATGCTGATAGTCCTAGCTGCATTCTTTCTTAATTTTGTGATGGTTTCGATTGGTCTGACGGCAATTATCACCGACACTATGCGTGGGCTAGAAATGTCTCCACTTACTGTAATGCTGATCATTATAGCAATTTATTTGGTTCTAGGCTGTTTTATGGAAACATTATCTTTAATGATTGCGACGACCCCAATTGTGACACCAGTTGTCGCCTCCCTTGGCTATGATCTGGTATGGTTTGGGGTACTTTTTATGATCCTAATTGAGGCTGCTTTGATCACGCCGCCTATTGGGGTCAATCTTTTTGTAGTGCAAAGCGTTCGGGTAGAAAGCGATTCTGGTCCGATACGTGATGTGATGATAGGAGTGGCCCCGTTCCTTTTCATGATGCTGGCGATGATTGGGGTATTACTGGCTTTTCCAGCTTTGGCGCTTTGGTTACCAACGCTGGTGATGCGATAATTTCAAAAATCAACTAGGAGGAATACCATGAGAAAGACAAATTTTTCGTTATTGGCATTTGCAGCAGTTGCGGTGCTAAGTACCGATGCCATTGCCGAGACAACTGTTAACGTTGTCGGCAACCTGGGAATTACGACACAGTCGAAGGTTTTAGAGGCCCCATTCTGGAATGAAAGAATCGTTACGGCATCTAACGGGGCGATCAAGGCACGATTCCAGCCATGGAATGAGATGGGCCTAAAAGGGCCTGAAATTTTTCGACTTCTTGGCCAGGGTGTCATGAATGTGGCAACAGGGCAACTTGGACATAGTGCGGGCGATACGCCAATAAACGACGCTACAGATCTTGCGGGTCTTTCACCGACAATCGAGGAATTTAGAGCGGTAACGGATGCATTTCGTCCGGAATTAGCAGCCTTTTATTCTGAAAACCTCGGGGTTGAAATACTGACTATGCAGAGTTTCCAAGCCCAGATTCTGTATTGCCGTGATGAATTTACTGGCTTGGAGGATCTCAAAGGGCGTAAGGTTAGAGGCTCTGGTGCTAGCCAAGCAGATTTTGTTGAATATTTTGGTGGTATAGCGGTTAGCCTGTCCTTTGGGGAGGTACAGCAGGGCTTGCAACAGGGAGTAATCGATTGTGCTATCACAGGTACTTTGGGAGGATACTCTGCTAAATGGCACGAAGGCGCGAACTTTCTGTATACGCTGCCAATCAACTGGGGAGCTGGGGTAACAGCCGCTAACAAGTCTTGGTGGGACGGTTTAGCCGATGCTGAGCGTGTTTTGATAAGGGCCGAACTCGCCGAACTAGAAAATGAAATGTGGGAGCTGAATGCGGATGAGAACATAATTGGCATCAACTGCAATACCTCTGGTCCTTGCCCATTAGGTAAACCTGCAGGTATGATCCGAGTTGACCCTACGAATGAAGATTTTTCATTGCGCACTGAAGCTATGCAGAAGGCCGTGTTACCTGGATTTGCTGCTCGCTGTGGTACAGAGTGTGTGTCAAAATTCAATGCTACAATTGGCCCAGTGGCTGGTTTGACAATTGACTGATCTTTAATTTAAATTGGAAGGCTTAACGCGTGGCTGGCGATGGCCTGCCGCGCGCAGACATTGTTATTAGCAAATAAGATTATTTTATGATTTCTAAGTATTTGAGACATCGATATATGATATTAATCTTCATAGATTTTTTATTTTTTAAGGTTATCAGTATTCCTTTTATTGGACGCAAATAAAGACGTCTTAAATAACCACAGGAGTAATAAGTCTCACATCATGCAGCTACGCAGGCCTTTATGTATGCAGTAACTTCTTTAGTAGTTATTAAATCAGCATACTTTGCGCTCATATCAAATAAGTTTGCCTCATGAGGAGCGTTTGCTCGGTCGCCACAGGCCTGATGTGCAATTAGCGTCACAAACCCCGAAGATATGCTATCGATACAGGTCGCACGTACGCAACCCGATGTTGTTAGGCCTCCAATAATTAAAGTGTCAATTTTGTGAAATTGTAAAGTAGTACTGAGTGAAGTTCCAAAAAACGCGCTAGGGTACTGTTTAGTAATTAACAAATCTCCAGATTTAACGCTAAGTCCATCCACCATTCGTTGGGTATTTTGACCTGCATCGAAGCATGATAGTGCTGGGACTTTTGCATAAAACGCGCCACCATCAATCCCACCAAGTTGATATTTTACCTCCGTAAAAATTACTAATATCCCTGCAGCGCGTGCGACTTCAGCCAAAATAACTGCATGCTTGAGAGCCTGTAGGCAACCTTTGCCACCATAAAGTGGCGCGTGTGGGTCAAAATATGCTTGTGCGAAGTCAACAAGCAATAAAGCTGGCCTCGAACCAAGGGTTTGCTTTGCATGATAGCCTGCGGCATCATAGTTTTGAGAAAGTGATTTAGTCATTTGCACCCCTATTTTGATTTTTTATTATATTCGCATTTTTAGTCTCTAGGTACGGCAGTAAATAACTACTCAGAACTATTCTTGTTCTGGCCTTTGTGTCCAGCGTCCTAATTAAATGTAATTAATACATCCATTGCAAAGGATACTTTACGGAGTCAACAATTTGTAAAGACTAAACCAAATTAGCATTTTTAATTATTAACAGTCTAAAATTTGTAAAAAACTAGTTTTAAGGTTGCTAAAAACCGTGAAAACGGGTGGCTTGCTAGATTTTGTATAAATAGAGCGTCAGACTTTACGATTGAAGCGATTACAATAATTATGAACTCCATTGTACGATCTTAAGCTATAATATCCTAAGGTTTACCATGTAATGGGTTTTATATTGAAAAAGTAAATTATAGATAAATTGTCGGTCAAGCACTCGGTTCCATGTAAGGGCTGTAATTTTTTACAATATTGGAGCTATATAAAAGATTAAAATCTACTTTAATAAAATAAGCGATAAATTTTAGAAAGCTTTTGTATATATAATTAAAAAAATGTTATTGTTTATATGAAAAGAGTTAATGTGAGGACTATATTTGCGCCGTTGTTGATCTCGTGCGCTAAGAGGAGTGAACATAAAAATTTTAATCAACCTATTCACGCGCCATATAAATGAGGTGGTCGTACGTGCCTGATAGTCTCGGATACCGGATGAAGTTTGGCGTTATAGCGCCTTCCACAAATACATCTGTGCAGCCTGAATACGATAGCTTTCGACCCGTTGGAGTGACCAACCATTTTGCACGCATCCACATTCCAAATAATCCAGTTAGTTCGGACGCTGATTTTGAAAAATTAATGATGGATATTCGCGAAACTTTGTTTGAGGCAGTGGATAGGGTGATAACGTGTTCACCCGAACGTCTTATCATGGGGATGTCAGCAGAGACCTTTTGGGATGGTCTGGAAGGCTCGATAGAGCTGGAGCAAAAGGTTCAGGAACGAGCGGGTATTCCAGTAGCCATGGGATCGGATGCATGCCGTGCCGCACTTAGGGCTTATGGCGACATACGCCGGATCTCAGTGTTGACGCCCTACATGCAGGTCGGTGATGAGCAGGTCAGAAAATTTTTTACTGACTGCGGGTTTGATGTGATTAATATAATTGGCCTTAAATGTAAAAGTCCGCAGCAGATTGCCCATGTGAGCGAACAAAAACTGCGCGACACTGTTATTGCATTAAACGGACCAGGTGTTGATGCTATAGTTCAAGTAGGGACCAACCTTGCGTTTTCACGAGTGGCGGCCCTTGCCGAATTTTGGTTGGACAAACCTGTGTTAGCAATCAACACAGCCACTTATTGGTGGGCGCTGAGACAGGCAGGTATAAATGACAAGATATTTGGATTTGGAAAGCTTCTTCAAGAGCATTAATATAAATTCTTTAAGACTGTCCTAGACAGTAGGGAGAGTAAAGCTGTGGTCTTACTTCCCTTATGTAACAGCTCATGTATTATCCTTATGGCTGGTAGGTAGCCCAATTTTTGCACAAAACTTTATGCATCCAGCACTATGCTGGATTTTTGGGCATATTAATTCTTTTTGCCGTTGTATCGGTTGTGGGCCGAGTACGCCTATGCTTTTTAAAAATTGCGTCCTTTAGTTTAATTTTGAACCTAATAAAATGATGATAATAATGCGCTTTTCACAATATTTAAGTTTCGTATTTGATGTAGAAAAAACATTTAGAACTAATTTAATTTAAAATTAAAACATAATGTTATTCCAGATCAAATTCGGAATCTTGGAATAAACAGTAAATACTATCTAAAGATAATCTGGTTATAAATCCTCTTTTAATCTGATGAATGAATTTAGACTTGACAGATTATGGGCCACTGTTAATTTGTTCGGACAAATTATACCAAAACAAAAATTAAATATAAAAACCTTAGAGGTAGGCTCGAGTTGAAAATAATAAATTATTAACAACGAAAGGAATTTGTGATGATAAAAAAATTTAATTTTGCTGCTACAGCCTTTTTAGTAGCTGCGCTGCCAGCTTTAGTTGCTGCTGATGTCGAGTGGGATGTTTCCGTTCCATGGAGCCCCTCAGAATTTCATTCAATCAATGCAGAAAATTTTGCTCGCAGAGTAGAAGAAAAGACCGGTGGAACTGTAAAAATGACAGTACATCCTGGTGGTGCCTTGGGAATAAAGGCGAACGAGAGCCTCAGAGCAGTAGAGGATGGCGCAGTTCAAATGGGCGAATACGCGCTCTTTCAGCAAGTTGGTGAAGTGCCTTTATTGGGAATAGAGTCCATACCTTTTTTGATAAAGGACTATTCGGAATTGAGACAAATGCATGAATTAGTCCGGCCTGTCTGGGAAGCGCAGCTGAAAAAAAGAAACCAGAAGGCTCTATACATAGTGCCTTGGCCAAGTCAAAATTTTTTTACAAAAGAGCCTGTGACGACTATGGCTGATTTGTCTGGTGTTAAGTTTCGTACCTATGACGCCAATACGGCGACTATGATAACAAGATTAGGCGGTGTACCTCTGCAACTGAATAATGCCGACGTGGTCCCAGCTCTTGCCACTGGGAAACTGGATGCCGCGATGACTTCAGGAAGCACTGCAGCAGCACAGAAGTATTGGCAGTTCCTTAATCATACTTATAATACTAATCACTTGTGGGCGTCTAATGGGATGGTTGTGAACTTAGAAGTCTGGAACGAACTAACTGCTGAGCAAAGGGCAATAATTGAAAGCGTTGCTGCCGAAATGGAGCCGCAGTTTTGGGCTATTTCCGAAGCGGAACACGCCACGCGCATGCAACAACTTATTGATAATGGGATGACGGTTTCTGCACCTACTGAGGCACTTGCAGCAGCGATGCGTAGAGAAACTGCCGACATGGCCGGTGAGTTTGCTGATCGTGTCGAAGGAGCGGGCGAAATAATTAAAAAATTCCTTGCAATCACAGGTGGATAAAAATTTTATGAGTCAATTGCACGGGCCTAAACAAGGTCCGTGCGTTTTGATTCGTTGGCAGACTTATGATGCTTAAAATAATTTATACACTCGACACCATTTGTTTGTTTGGTGCTATACTTGCCTCTTTGAGTTGCCTATCTTTGGCTATAATGCTGATTGTAGAGGTGATAACAACTTCCTTTCTTTCATATTCACAACCTTGGGCAGTCGAATATTCTGGTTATTTTCTGGCTGCAATACTTTTTGTAGGTTCAGGTTGGACTCTTGGGCAAGGAGGCCATATCCGTGTTAATATATTACTACAGTTTTTAGCGGTTCGTAGTCTGCGGCTTGCAGATTTAATGATGACATTGTTTGCACTTGGACTTATGGTCTATGTCACTTTCGCTGTTGTAGAAAACGCTTCGCGTAGTCTGGAACTTGGTTCGGTATCTTATTACCCAACCCGTACCCCGTTATGGGTACCACAAGCGGTACTTGCATTTGGTTGGATCCTACTCTGCCTAGGCCTCATTACGCGAATTCTACGCCTTATAGTGGGTCTTCCCGCAGATAAGTCAGACGAAAGTTTGATAGAATGACTGGTCCGTTAAGTTTAATATCCGTTCTCTTAGCTTTTTTTTTAGCAGGTGGTCTTTGGGTTGGGTTTTCGCTCCTCGCAATTGGAATTATTTCGCTGGAGACCTTTAAGGATATAAAAGTTGATAGGTTTCTTGCTGGTGATATCTGGGGAACAGCCACTGCACTGGAACTGGTGACATTGCCTCTATTTATTCTTATGGGAGAAATTTTATTTCGGACTAGGCTCTCCGAAAACCTGTTTTCAGGTTTAGCACCTTTTGTACGCCGATTGCCGGGTCGGTTACTACATGTCAATATTTTAGGATGTACTCTGTTTGCAGCAGTGTCTGGGTCTTCTGCAGCAACGACTGCAACAGTTGGCCGAATTACAATTACTGAAATGAGATCACGCGGTTACGATGATAAACTAATTATGGGAAGCCTAGCAGGTGCGGGAACAATTGGGTTTCTTATTCCGCCCTCCATCCCACTTATTATTTATGGTGTTTTAGCTGAAATTTCGATCCTTGACCTATTCATTGCTGGTATTATTCCTGGTTTAATATTGGCAGCTATGTTCATGACATACATTGGCCTTATATCTATTTTGTATCCCCAGCTAACCTCGTCAGCGGGGCCTTCCACAACTCTATCATATAAAGTGCTTGCGCTTAGTAAATTGCTACCGACTATTCTGCTTATCACATTAATTATTGGGTCAATGTATCTTGGTTTCGCATCAGTGACAGAGGCGGCTGCGATGGGTGTTTTAGGCGCGCTAATTTTGGCTGTATTCGAAGGCCAGTTGACTGTAAAAATTGTCTCTAGCACCCTTCTTGGTACAATCCGGACATGTTCAATGATAGGCTTGATCATTACAGGGGCGATGTTTTTGTCAAAAGCAATGGCTAGGCTGGGAATTCCTACAGATGTTGCAAACGCCATTGAGTCTTTGGGCCTTGAACCATTTACGCTGATATTGCTGCTGATGTTTTTTTATCTGGCTTTAGGTTGTTTTTTGGATGGACTTTCAACAATCGTCATGACCTTGCCTGTGACCCTCCCTCTGGTTGTAGCTGCGGGATTTGATCCTGTTTGGTTTGGAATTTTCTTGATTGTGACAATAGAAATGGCACAGATTACTCCACCCATTGGGTTTAACCTTTTCGTAATACAAGGTTTAACAGGTCACAGTATAATACGTATAGCAGCAGCAGCGGCGCCATTCTGTGGGATAATGGTACTGTTAGTATTACTACTCGTTCTGTTTCCAGAACTTGCTACTTGGCTGCCGCAATCACTCCAATAACTGACTGATGACTTCATGGTTAGCCTCCTACATATTAAATTTTTAAAAGCTGCTAAACCCGCATAATTAACTACGCGTTGGATGAAAAGTATTGTACAGTTCTTGCTTGCCATCGGAAAGCTGCACAGGTCCGTAAATACCGGTATGTTTTATCTTTCTTTGGTTAAATAGATGCAGCTTTGGAATAGTATAATATAAGGAATTGTAAGTGCTTACAGTGTTCTATTTAACTGACATTTAAGATTATGCCATAAACACTATTTCGAATAGTAGTTAAGGACAACAGTGTACGCCCTTTAATAAAGCTAGTTCAAAGGCCAAGCAGTCATCGAAGGTTTTGGGCTGGCTAATGATACCAGCCTATTCGTAGCATTATAAAATTTGCTAGATAGAGCACCATAGCAATCAAATAGTCACACTTAATTATTCGGTACAGGCAGCCTCCATACACCTGGGCTTGCTGCTCGGTCACGTATCATTACTCCATGCTCGTCAAGATCTGGGAGGCTCAGATTGGGTCGTCCCGGTTCGTTACGATATCTTATAGGCGTTCCAATGTGATGATTACCCTGATCATCCTTAAGAAGCATCTCGCGCGCGGCTACCTGAGGTGAATGCCAAGCTTCGTGTAGGTTCAACACAGGCGCGAAACAAACGTCGTGGCCTTGAAACCAAGTCACCCAATATTCCAATGTTTTTTTAGCAAATATTTCGCGCAAAAAACCCTTTACTGGATCTTGTTTTGGCCCGGGTGGCCCGGTCGCTGCCTCGATCAAATCTGCGCGGCCAAGCTCTATCAGCAAGGCCTTTGCAAATTTATTTTCTACGCCTCCAAGCGTTAGGTGGCGCGCATCTGAAGTCTCGTAAATGGAAAAAAAAGCATAGCCGCCAAAACTACGCTCGTTCTGAACGATGGGCGCGCGGTCCTCGGCAAATACTGGCCCAACTACGTTGGGTAGCCACGCCATTGTCGAGTCCTGCATTGATATATCTATAACATCTCCTTTGCCGGTTTTTTCTCGGCGCAAAAGTGCCATTAAAATCGCTGTCAATGCTGTCATGGCTCCAGCAATGTCGGCTACTGGCATATGAGGGTTCGCTGGATGCCCGTCACGCCCAAGATTTAGTGACACGACGCCGGCCAGTGCCTCTATTGACAAATCATGCGCGGGCCTCTGTGCCTCGGGGCCAGTCTGGCCAAAAGCAGAAATAGAGCAATAAACCGCTCGTGGATTAAGTGAGGTAACAGTATCGGGCCCCACGCCTAGTCTGTCTACAACACCTGGACGAAACGCTTCAATAATTACGTCTGCGGTGCGACAAAGGTCAAGAAAAATAGAGTGGTCTTTGGCGGATTTTAGGTCCAAGACAACGGATCGTTTCCCGCGATTGGTATTGCGAAACCATGTCGTGGCCCCCCCCTCGACATAGCCGACATTGCGTACTGGTTCTCCTGTTGGGGGTTCAACTTTTATGATGTCGGCGCCATGGTCTGCCAGTATCTGCGTCAGCATTGGTCCAGGCAAAAATAGACTCAAATCAAGAATTTTATAACCTTCCATCTTCATATTATATCACCTTTTGCTCGCGTAATGCCGTGATGTCGTCGTCACGAAAACCAGCATTCCGTAAGATGGCCTCAGTGTCAGCGCCCCGCTTTGGGGCCAAAGTTGCACGAGACCGTTCACCGTCAAGCTGGATCGGGTTCGAGAGTACCTTAAAACCGGGTCTGTCTGGGTGATCAATTTGTTGAATTCCACCGGTTTTCCAGAAATATGGATTGTCCAGTGCGTTGGAAAAAGTCAGTACTGGGGCCGCTGGCACTTGACCAGAAAATAGGCTCATCCACTCCGTTGTATTGCGTTTACCAAATGCCGCGTCTAGCAACAAGCTCAACGGTTTGCGGTTTGTAAATCGATCAGTTGGTGCTATAAAACGTGGATCCTGGATCAAGTCAGGTAAGCCTAGGAGTATACAGAGCCGCTCCCAGAATTTTGGCAAGACGCACATGATAAAAATGTGTCCGTCTGCAGTTGGGAAAGCTTCGCATGGTACAATCGAAGGATGGCCGCTGCGGGGCCGTCTGCTCGTAACATAATCTTCGTTGAGGTACCATGTTGCTGGATAGGTTAACTGATGCATTGCGACGTCGAAAAGTGTAACGTCGACATCCCGCCCTTTACCACTTCGCAGTGCACCAACAAGTGCTGCGGTTAAGGCAAATGCTGCAGTAATTCCGGTAATGTAATCTACGATTGATAGTCCCATGCGGGTCATTGGTCCATCGGGTTCGCCAGTTAAGGAGAGGTAGCCTGCTTCTGCCTGCATGAGGTAATCATATGCAGGCCAGGAGGCGCGTTCACCAGTTCGCCCATAGCCAGAAAGATGGGTGCAAATAATGCGGGTGTTGTGGCAACTTAGCTCAGGGTAAGTCAGGCCAAGCTTGTCCGGCTGATCTCCACGCAAATTGTTAAGCACTGCGTCCGCACCCTTTACCAATCGGTGCAAAACGGCTTTTCCTTGTGGGTGTTGCAAATCTAAACTGAGGCTCTTTTTCCCTAGATTAAATGTCTGAAAAAAATGGCTGTCCCCATCACCCAAAAAATATGGACCCGAGCCACGGCTGCTATCTCCACCAGTTTTAGGGCTTTCAATTTTGATAACCTCAGCACCCATGTCGGCCATATACATTGTGGCAAACGGGCCAGCACCGTATTGCTCAATTGATAAAATCTGCGTTCCTATAAGTGGGCGATCGGGATTCCCCGTCATTAGATCGGATTCCGCTCGATTAACTGTTTGGCAACAATGATGCGCTGCATCTCGTTAGTTCCCTCTCCGATGCACATTAGCATTGCGTCGCGGTAGAAGCGTTCGATCTCGTATTCTGTGGAGTAGCTGTACCCACCAAAAATGCGCATAGCCTCTTGTGAGCAGAAAACACCAGTTTCAGTAGCAAAATACTTTGCCATCCCAGCCTCCATGTCGCAACGCTGGCCACTATCGTATTTTTTTGCAGCATCCTCAATAAGAAGTTTTGACGCCGCAACTTTGCTTGCCATTTCGCCTAGTTTAAGTTGGATCGCCTGATGTTGGGCTATAGGTTTTCCGAATGTTTCGCGTTCCTGTGCATAGCGGGTGGCCAGCATTAAGGCACCTTCCCCAATGCCGGCACCTCTTGCAGCTACATTAATACGGCCCAGTTCAAGCCCACCAAGAACTTGTTGTAATCCGCGCCCTTCGGTCCCGCCCAGAAGCGTATTATGGGGTACTAATTTATCGTCAATTAATAATTCGCATGAATCTATCGAACGATAACCAAGTTTTGATAACTTTTTTGAAACCTCGTAGCCTTGGCCCTTCTTGGTCAGAAAGGCACTCATCCCTTTATGACGCGGTGTCGCCTCTGTGTTTGTTTTAGCAAGAATCATCAGGCAATTGCCGTTAAGCGAATTGGTGATCCAGGTTTTAGTTCCATTTAGGCGGTAACCCTCATTCGTTTTTTCCGCTCTAGTTCTTATCGCTTGTAGATCAGTACCAGCGTTTGGTTCTGTTAAGGCGATTCCGCCTCGCAATTCGCCCGTCGCCATTTTGGGCAACCAGTCGGATTTTTGCTGTTCAGTGCCGGTTCGCTCAATGGCCGATGCCATAATGAGATGTGAATTAAAGATACCGGAGGGCGCCATCCAGGCTGATGCGACTTTCATTACAATTTTTGCATAGGTAGATGCTGGCAGCCCTAGTCCGCCGTAATCTGGAGATATAATAGCTCCAAAAAGCCCAAGTTCTTTCATTTGCTCAACGAGTTCGTGTGGATATGTGTCCGCCTGGTCGTGTTCGCGCGCTATTGGGCGAACTTCACCTTCAACCCATTTGCCAATTGCATCGAGAATGGCGTCTTCGTCCTCGACAGTCCAACCATCATGTTTCAGCTCGTTCATTTCTGTCCTCCTATCAGTAATTAGCATTGTCTTCCACGCCGTGGCCCCGATTGGGAATTAAAACTGTACGTGTAAAGACGCAGGCCATAACGCCGTCCTGATTAAAGCCTTTAGATTTAACTGTTACTAGACCGGCATTTGGGCGGGATTTGCTTGCGCGCTTAGACAGTACTTCAGTTTCGGCGGTTAATGTGTCCCCTGCAAAAAGTGGGAAGGTCATGCTGATATCTGTCCAACCCATGTTAGCAATAGCTTTTTGGCTCACGTCCGAAACGCTCATTCCAACCATGATTGCTAGTGTCAATGGCGAACAAATGATACATTTCCCAAATTCTGAATGCTTGGCATACTCGGCGTCAAAATGCAGTGGGTGTGTATTCATAGTGAGCAGCGTAAACCATGTGTTGTCAGCCTCTGAGATGGTGCGGCTTGGCCGGTGTTCGTAGATATCGCCTACATTGAAATCCTCAAAGTAGCGCCCAAAAGTTTCGCGAATTCGATTTCCGTCGACAAATTTTGTATTCTGGGACATTGTAATTCTTTCGCTTAAGAGATTTGGGCGTCGTGCAGGGCCAGGACGCGTTGCATGGATCTAATTACGGGCTTTTCAATGAGTTTTCCGTCAAGAACAGCAAGGCCATTTGGGCTTTCCTTGAAAAGGGCGACAACCTTTTTTGCGTAGGCAACCGCCTCATCCGATGGGCTAAATGTTCTGTTTATCAACCTCACGTTTGATGGGTGAAGTGCGGCTTTTCCCGTAAATCCCAATGCCTGAGCAGCCTCCGCTTCGGCTGTAACTACAACCTCGTCTCTGAAGGTGAGGCACGGGACATCAAGAACATCCACTCCAGCCAGTTTTGCCGCGTGAACTAGGGTTGTACGTGCATGAAAAAGCGGTTTTTGTGCGACGTCCACTCCCAATTCGGCTGCATAATCAACAGCGCCAAACATCGCAAAGGATATGCGAGGTGAAGCTTGCAATATTGCTATGACGTTTTGTAAGCCTTCTAAGCTTTCGATTAACACAGCTATTTTTAAGGGAATGCAAGCCTCTGCTATTAACTCATCCGCCATACGGACTTCGTCTGCAGTAGCGACTTTGGGCAAGAAAATGGTGCCACCGCTTGGGCCTGCATCTAGTAATGTCAAAAAGTCCCGGAGTCCGTCTGCGCAGCGTAATCCATTTATTCGCACCACGCGCTCTGGTCCTGGCGCGTTGTTTAAAAACGTTTTTGCAGTTTGACGAGCCGCCGCTTTGTCAGCTGGTAGAACGGCGTCTTCCAGATCCAGACAAACAATATCGGCAGCTGATGCCAGCGCCTTGTTGTGGATCTCTGGCCGGTTTGCCGGCGCAAATAAAAGCGAGCGATGCAGTTTCAAGGTTCAACCCCGCATGACAGATCCATTAGCGTAGATATGTCGGCTATATTTTCAAGGTCCATAATTGAGGCGATCAAACGGGTCTGCGCGTCTTGACTTAGTGGACGGGTGGCGTGGCCCACACATCGTCGAAATTTATCAAGGTTTTCTGTCTCAGAAAGTGGATTTTCAGGGTGACCAAAAACAAATGGTAAGTCGCATTTATGACTTGTTCCGTCCTTCAACTGGACCTCGATGCGCTGTGGATCAAGCGCGTTGAGATCTGGATTGGAGTCTAATTCTACAGTGACAAGTTGCGCGTAGCGATTAATATTTGAATCTGCCAGCGAAGTACCTCGAAAGTCGGAAATATCAACATCACCACGTGCAAGAAATATTCCCGCTACATATGCGAGACAAAGCTTGGCGTAGTTTGCTTCGGGATTATTTATTGCTGCCCGCCCGACCAGCCGGTGCACGAGGGGTGGGACCCGTGCGTGAATTGAGTTAATATCATTCGCATCAAACCCATGATTGCGCATCAGCTGGCCCAGCCCGTCTATGACGCCGTGGGTCAGTCGTCCGGAGGGGTAAGGTTTGTGCGACATATTTAGAATTTGCCATTCGCGCCCAAGCGAAGGAAGGAACGCGTTGATGTCATGATCATCCTGTTCAAAAAGGCGGAAATAGCCGTACTGCCCGGTCAGGATATCATGCGGTCCTCTAAAGCCAGCCGAAGCAAGATCAGCAGAGACGATGGCCGCCCGCGCGTTTAGCCCAACCTGCATGCCCAGCATCGGCGATCCCTCGACATGTGGTTGTAATGTGCCGCTAGTTTGAGAATATTGCGCACCAAACGCATCCTTCATTTGCCCGTGATCAAACCCAGCTAATTTTCCGATGGCTGCAACTGCGCCAAATCCGCCAGCAGTTGCGGGACGGAAAAAACGCAATTCGGAATTTGTTACTATTCCGAGCATGGTCGAAACATCAACTCCTACGGCGAGGGCTGCAATCAAATCATGTCCCTTTATTGGTTTGCCACGCTTTGCCTGGCGTTCTGACCAAGCTAAAACTGCACCAAGGATCGTCGCCATTGGGTGCAGCACTGCACCTTCGTGGACACAGTCAAACTCGAGGCAATGTATCTGATACGCATTTACCACTGCTGCCGACTGAGCGCACATTTTTTCACCGGTTGAAAGGATGCTAGCTTCAGGATCTGACCCCCAGCTCTTTGCAATATTAATGAGAGCAGTAACGCCCGTACCGGATGATCCAGCGATCCCGACGCCGAAGGTGTCAAGTAGAAAGGTCTTCACTTTTGTGATGACTTCATCAGGTAAATCGCCTGTCCGCGTAGAGATTACATGGTTGGTGATGACGTCTAAAGGATTGGTCATGAGTTGGACCCCGGTGCTGGCACGGAACTAGCAAAAGCACGTGCAATTTCAAGACGACTAGCGCACCAAACATCAGGCTTGGACTTTATGTGCTTAATAAACTTGTCCAAAGCGGCTATCCTACCAGGGCGTCCAATTATGCGCAGATGCAGGCCGAGTGACATTAAGCGCGGGACGCCATCATCGGATTCAGCATAAAGCCGGTCAAAGGTTTCGATGGCATAGTCTAGCCATTGCGCCGGTGTATAACCCGGGGCAAGCCAAAATTTCATATCATTGGTATCGAGCGCGTATGGCACAATTACGATGGGCTTTGGACCATCGATTGTTTCGACCACATCCCAGCGTGGGGTATCGTCTGAGAAATCATCCATGTGATACTCAAACCCCATTTCAGCTAGTAAGGCGCGCGTTATGTCAGTATGCAGATAACGTGATAACCAACCTAAAGGGCGTTTTCCGGTCGTAGCCTCAATGCTTTCAATTGCTTGGAGAATAAAGGCGCGCTCTGTGCTTTCATCAAAATTAAATTGATGTACCCAGCGCCAGCCGTGTGAACATGTCTCATGCCCCCCATCGACTATCATCTTTGCGACTTCTGGCGCACCTTCTAGAGCTTGGGCGGCGGCGGTTACGGTTGTCCTAATCTTTGCGGCCTCGAAGGCTCCAAAAACGCGCTTTGCGCCGGCACGTATACCGTACTGATAGTTGCTTTCGTTGGCATAATTTCGAATTGGTATTTTGAGCGCCACCCCAAGTTCATCAACCGGTTCGGGACCCTTGTCACCCCGTACGATGGACATTTCGGATCCTTCTTCAATATTTATAACGAAAGACATGGCAAGCCGTGCTCTATTAGGCCATTCAAAAGCCATTAGTGATACTCCTCTCCACCCGAGACATTCATTGCCTCGCCGGTCATATAGGCGGCTTGTTCCGAACAAAGAAATGAAACGGCATTTGCAGTGTCTTCTGGGCGCCCGGTGCGGCCCAAAGGGATGCGCGCGCGCATATTGGCCAAATATTCATCTAGTTTTTCACCCCGAGCTTTGCTCATAAAATCGTTTTGCCAAGCACCAAGTCCAGTTGTGACGTGGTTCGGGCAAACAGCGTTGACTGTGATCCCATGAGGCCCAAGTTCCAGTGCTGCCGACCTAGTGAATCCCAGAAGCCCATGTTTTGAGGCAGTATAGGCGGAGGCAAAGGCGAAGCCAGACTTTGCGGCTTGGCTAGCGATGTTTATCACCCGGCCGCCTGCGTCGCCGCGGATCATCAATAGTGCGGCTTGCCCTGTTAGTAACATTGGGGCGCGAAGGTTAACACCGAGGACTGCATCAAGGCGGTTCGGATCAGCTTCGGTCAAGGGACCAAAAAGATATCCGATACCAGCATTATTTACGAGAATGTCGAGCCGCCCAAAGTAGGCATCAGCAGCCGCAACGATGGCTGTTATCGAGCTGTATTTTAGGAGGTCGCCAGTTACTGTCTCGACTCGTCGCCCTGTCGTGTCTCGGATTTTTTGTGCAGTCATTTCTAAGTCTTCGGCAACTCCTACGCCATGTGCTGGGGCTATATCACCTTCGGTGGCGCCCCGGTCATGAAGTAGAATGTCGCATCCATCTGCTGCTAAACGCATAGCAATAGCTTGCCCCAGCCCCAATGGACGGGCTGCACCGGTGATTAAGGCTGTTCTGGTCATGGTGTTTGGATGATGTTTTGCATCACTATAAACTGTGGGTTGTCAGAAAATTGTTGAAACTGGGCAGCAATCTTTTGCATTTGTGGTGTATTTATATCTTCACTAAAACCTGTCTCGTCTCCAACGTCAATCAGTTCAACATAGGAGTAAGGGGGTACTTCTTCGGAACCCAGAAGGCTAGTTGACCGATAAATATCAAAGCTATTGATTGATCCCAAAGAGCGCACAGTCGGTATGTCTGCTGATTTGGCCCAGGCTTCATATTCTGCCTTATTAATACCTGATTTGAGATTGAAAACGACGAGAATGCGCATTGTAAAAATTTCCAACTCTGGATCGATGTAGTAATGATTTGATAAATTTGTCCGAACAAATAAAAACTAGTTTTTTTCTTTTGTCAAACGCTTTGTAGTAACGTTTTTGTGTAGACCAAATTTTTAAAGTGGATCCGGCAATATAAAACACTGTCCTGAAAAGAAAAAAGTCTTGACAGCTCGAAGCCTGAATGCGTTATTTGTCCGGACAAATTATAGAACCATATGGAGGACGGTCAAGATGAATGCGATGATATCAACTGTGACGGCTGCGCTTTGTGCGCTATCGATTGTGGGGGGAGCGACGGCGCAAGAAATTTTAATACTTGCCGAGGACGTGCCCGCCGGACTCAATTATGATGGACCTGCTGCTGCTATTCCGTCCAGCCAGCAAGGTATGGTGACCCTTCTTGAGCCGCTTGTCGGCTATGCAGATGGTGAGACCATTGGCGGTGTGACACTACCAGATTTTGAAACCTTCGAAGGGAGACTAGCGGAAAGCTGGGACTTCGACGCGGACAGTCTTACTTGGACTTTTAATTTGCGTCAGGGTGTGTCGGGCTGCGGTGGAGCGACTTTTGATGCCGATGATGTCATGTACACATTCCAGCGAGCTAAATCAGTTTCGGGTGCAGCACCCATTGGATGGTTTCTGTCTAACGTTGCTAGCATACACGGGTTTGGACCTGAAGTTTTTGGAGATGACGCAGCTGCAAAAGAGCTTGGTGACAGTATTGTGAAAGTCGACGATTACACAGTCCAGATTCGTCAGGCAGAACCGAACGCGCTACTGTTGCCCGTGCTCACTATTTTTGGTCTTCTTATCTTTGACAAGGAAATCATGGAAGATAATGCTACTGAAGCTGACCCATGGAGTCACGATTACGTCAATAATATTGGCGCCCCAGGATTTGGTGGTTACTGCTTGGAAAGCTGGGCAAAAAATGAGCAAATTACTTATTCTGCATTTCCAGACTATTATCGCGGTGCGCCCGATGCAACTCGCGTAAGCGTCCGTCGTGTGCCACAATCTTCAAACCGATTGGTTGTTTTGCGCTCTGGCCAAGCCGATTTGGTTACAGGTTTGACGCCGCGCGAGTTCAATTCACTTGCAGATGTTGATGGAGTGACCGTTGCAGGCGTCACCGGTAATGAGAACCTGTTTATCCACATGAATTTTGATGTGGCTCCGTTCGACAATATCAAACTGCGTCAGGCTATTGCGCATGCGATCCCGTTTGAGCAGATCATCGCAGCCGGCTATTTTGGTGAAGCGACACAATGGGAGGGCTTTGTTCCATCAACATATCCCGGCTATACTCCTTCGGCCGGTTTCTCCTACAATCCTGATAAAGCACGTACCCTTCTCGCTGAAGCAGGTTATCCCGATGGCGCAGGACTTGATGCTTTTGCCGATTCATTTGCGCTATCATATGTATCTGAGAAAGAATCTACTCTTGGTCCCATTGTTAACGTGATTCAGACTGCGCTCCGCGAAGTGGGAATTCCTGCAACGCTCGACCCAATTCCACAGACACAGTATGGTGACCGCCAACTCGTAAAGCGGGACCTACCTTTTGCCGTCAATGATCAGGAAAAACCAATCGGTGTTGATGCGGGTTATGCCGTACAGTTATTCTTTGTTTCGCCCGAAAAAGGTGGTTTGAACAATATGGTCAACTATCGCAATCCTGAACTTGATGCGATGTGGAGTGAAGCTCGGGTTGATCCAAACAGCGTGACGCGTGATGCCATATTGGCTAAAATTCAAGGCATGCTTGCAGCTGATGTTGCTTGGCTTCCAATCGTTGAGTACCGGACGCAGTGGGCCTTCAATGACAAGATCAATGGAATGAAGTGGTATCCCGACAACTCGATCCGTTACACTGACCTACAAATATCTGAATAGGCGTATTGGGGCCTTTTGGCCTATTATTAGAAAGGCCCCATATGATTTTTCGATATATCACCCGCCGGACGCTAATTGGCCTAGTTCAGCTTTTTTGCTTGGTGATCGCGGTATTCTTTTTTATTCGTTTCCTTCCAGCTGACCCTGTTTCACGTTTAGTGGGGCTCAACTCCAGCGCCGAAGCCTACGCGCAGGCCTCTCGGCAGCTTGGCCTTGACCGCCCGCTACTTCAACAACTTAGCATTTACCTAGGGCTCTCTCCCAGTATTCAGCCTGGTCTACTGCAAGGCTCACTTGGTGTTTCATGGGCAACTGGTTCGCGAGTAGGATCCGAAATAGCTTCGTTTCTGCCAGTGACATTGCAGTTGATTACACTTGCTTTCGTCGTTGCTTTTTTCATCTCGATTCCCGTGGGTATGCTAGGTGCGTTAAACCCGGGTAAAGCTGCAGACAAAGGTATTTTTGTTTACAGCTTGTTCGCTGGGTCTCAACCAGAGTTCTGGTGGGGTCTGCTATTTGTCTACGTGTTCTTTTTTCAACTTGGTATTGCTCCAGCGCCGCTTGGGCAGCTTTCGCCAATGACTATTCCGCCAGATTCAGTGACTGGATTTATGCTGATTGATACTTTGATCGCGGGAGAGCCAAAAATATTTTTCGAAGCACTGCACCACCTAATGATGCCTATTATTACGTTAGCATTTATTTTATCTGGCCCGATCATCAAAATGGTTCGGCAAAATATGCTTCGTGCGTTGCAATCGGATTTTGTACTTTACGCTAACTTAATAGGATTACCGCGCAAACGGGTCGCGCGCTACGCACTGCGGGCTGCAATGGGGCCATCCATGACTTTGATCGGTATCCTCTACGGCTTCATGCTGTCAGGGGCTGTACTGATTGAAAGTGTTTTTTCCTTGGGCGGTATAGGACAATATGCGATCAGGTCGGTCCTCGCGTTTGATTACCCAGCCATACAGGGCGTTGTACTTGTGATCACCGCAATCAGTCTTGTCGTCTACTTACTTCTGGACTTGGTCCACGCGGCCATTGACCCAAGGATTACCCATTGATGTTAGACCAAATACGATCCCCCTTGTTTGAAGAGAATGGCTATGTGCCACCTGTTCCCAAGGCTGACTGGCTTATGCGGCTCGGCGTTGCCATAGTAACAACAGTGATCTTCTTGGCTATTTTTGGCCCGTACATTGGGCCCTATGATCCGACCAAAACAACAATCCGTATCGCGGTTCCACCACCCGGACTGGCCGAGATACCTAGCGTTTTGGTTGGGTGGATTCGTGGCACGCTGGAGCATCCACCGCACTGGATGGGTACCGATGCCAACGGCTTTGACATTTTTTCTCGTGTGATTGCCGCCCCGCGCACTGATCTAAAGATTGCCCTTCTTGCAAATATACTTTCGCTTGTCGTAGGGGTCTTTTTTGGGCTTTTGGCAGGCTATTGGCGTAATTGGGCGACTGAGTTGTTAATTCGAGTATCGGATGTACTGCAATCGTTTCCGGTGTTTATTATGGCGATGGTTTTGGTTGCGCTTGCTGGGAGATCGGCTACGAATATTATTATCGCTTTGGCCTTTGTCTATACACCGATTTACCTGCGCTTGACCCGGGCAGAAGTGCTTAGCCAAACGCCCCGTGGATTTGTCGAAGCCGCCCGTGCAATGGGTAATTCAGAGCTTTCGATAGCTCTTCGACATGTTTTGCCCAACTCTTTGACGCCTGCGCTTATCCAGTCCTCCGTAACGATTGGATTTGCAATTCTTTTAACGGCTGGGCTGTCTTTCGTGGGCGCTGGAGTGCGGCCCCCTACCCCTGAATGGGGTTTGATGATTTCAACAGGAGCGAACCAAATTGTTTTAGGTGAATGGTGGCCCTCGGTATTTCCTGGTCTTGCAATTTCCCTTACTGTTTTTGGCTTTGCTGTCCTCGGAAATTCTTTGGAACGTCGATATGAACAAGGATAGTCCACTTCTTCGGGTTCGTGATCTGCGGGTCGGTTATGAGGTGCGGGGTGACTTAATTGTTCCTGTCGAGGGCGTCAATTTTGACCTTAACTCTCGAGAAGTTGTCGGGTTGATCGGTGATGCAGGATCTGGCAAGTCAACGGCTGCGTTGGCTTTGATGGGGATGGCACGTCCGCCGGGCAAGATACTGGGGGGGTCGGTGCATTTCGGTGGCCGTGACCTTCTGGCGATGCCGGACGCTGAGATACGGGCAATTCGGGGCCGTGATATTGGAATTATTGTGCAAAATCCGCGGGCAGCCTTAAATCCGTTGCTGCGGGTTGGACGACAAATAGGTTACGCTTACAGGGCCCATAACGATGCTTCCGCGGCTGCGGCACGGATACAGGCAATTGAGATGCTACGGTTTGTGGGCATTAATGATCCCGAACGGCGCGTGGAGGCATATGCGCATGAGCTGTCTGGCGGTATGGCGCAGCGGGCCTTGATTGCTATGGCATTGTCGTCGAAGCCGCGTTTGTTGATTGCGGACGAGCCGACATCTGGACTTGATGTGACGATACAAGCGCAGTTTCTGGACGAGATGTGGCAAACAGTGCAGACGACTGGATCAGCGATGCTTTTGGTTACACAAGAATTAGGTATTTTGGCCAATTTTTGTGATCGGGTTTTAGTACTGCACAGAGGTCGCATCGTGGAGGATGCACCAGTTCGTCAGTTTTTTGCCAAACCGGAGCACCCATACAGCCAAGAAGTTTTACGATTTTACCACGAACGTGCTTCGGGATTTCCGCCGCAGGTCACAGGTGAGGCTGGTTTTTTGCAAACCAAACAGTTAACCAAACATTTTCCACTCCGGGGTTCTGAAAAGGTTGTTCAGGCGGTCGATAATGTCACCATAAGCATAGCCCAAGGTGAAGCAGTTGGCCTTGTTGGGGAAAGTGGCTCGGGCAAGACAACAGTTGGCCGCTGCTTGATGCGGCTGGAACATCCGACGGCGGGCTCTGTAATCCTAGACGGTCAAGATATCACAAAGCTGGGCGCCGCGGAGATGCGCCAGATGCGATCGCGAATGCAAATCGTTTTCCAAGATCCGTTTGACAGCGTCAATCCTCGTTGGACAGTTGCTGATATTTTAGTTGAACCGTTGCGTGTTCATGAGGGTAAAGACAATGCAGGGCAGCAGCTACGGGCCGTGGCCGCACTTAAACAAGTGGATCTAGACCCTTCACTAATGCTGGCAAAGCCGCGTGACCTTGGCGCCTCTACTCTCCAAAGAATCAACATTGCGCGCGCGCTGATTTGTAAGCCTGACTTCGTAGTTTTGGATGAACCAACTAGTGTGCTGGCCCCGCGCGCGCGCAATAGTCTGATTGCTTTGTTGGCCCGCCTGCAGAGGGAACTAGGGATCAGCTACCTTTTTATTAGTCACGACCTGACGACTGTGCGTTATCTGTGCCAACGGGTTGCCGTAATGTACCTTGGGCAGATCGTAGAAGAAGGGAGTGTGGAACAAGTTTTTACAGCGCCGCAGCATCCATATTCGCGCGCACTTTTGTCTGCGCATCTCATGCCGGATCCGATGCACCGCCGTGTAGATAACCCTGTTTCAGCTGCCCTTGATGGTGAAATCCCATCACCCATAGATGTTCCCAAAGGCTGCTATCTTGCAAGTCGCTGTCCCCATGTGAATGACCAGTGCCGTGCCAACCTTCAGATCTTGACAGATATTGGCGATGCGCGTGCGGTTCGCTGCGAGCGGGTTATTAGTGGAGAAATTTCCTATAAAACGGGGGTAATGCATGACTGATGTTGTAATTGTCGGGGCCGGAGCCAGTGGTGGGGCGGCTGCATGGCGTTTGGCCAGGGCTGGCCTCAAAGTTACCTGTTTGGAGCAAGGTGGGTGGGTCGATCCAGAATTGACTCCATCGCTGCGTCCCGATTGGGAAATAGCTCGACAAACGACGCACCACCCTAACCCAAACGTGCGCATGGCCCCTCAGGATTACCCAGTCGACGATGCTGAAGCCGCAATAAAGCCATTTCTGTACAATGCTGTCGGCGGGTCCACAATATTGTGGGGCGCGCATTTTCCGCGCCTGCGCCCTTCGGATTTCCAAACTAAAACCGTTGATGGGGTCGGTGACGACTGGCCTATCTCATACGAAGATCTTGCACCCTACTACGAAGAGAACGACAAGATGATGGGTGTCTCTGGATTGGCCGGTGACCCGGGCAATCCGCCGCGTGGCGCCCGACAGATGCCCCCGGTTCCGCCTGGGCGTGCTGGGGAACGCATGGCAAAGGCTTTTGATCGTTTGGGATGGCACTGGTGGCCGGCTGATGTAGCCATAAATACCCAGCCTTACGGTCAAGGGCGCGGTGCCTGTAATAATTGTGGTCCATGTGATCTGGGCTGTCCCCATGGAGCCCGCAGTGCCACGGATGTCAATTATTGGCCTCAAGCTATTGCAGCAGGCGTAGAGTTAATTACTGGTGCGCGCGTTTTTGATGTTGAGACAAATGAGCAGGGCATTGCGACTGGCGTCGTTTGGTATGATCGTGATGGTCACGCCCAGAGAACGAAGGCGGCAGTTGTAGCGTTGGCATCAAACGGTCTGGGGACCGCGCGGCTGATGCTCCTCGCAACTTCGAAGCGATTTCCTAACGGGCTTGCGAACGACACGGACCTTGTTGGCCGCCGCCTAATGCATCATCCTACAGGCATGGTCACGGGACGCTTTGCTGATGCTATGGACGGCTGGGCCGGACCGTTTGCAGTATCGATTCTATCCCAGCACTTTTATGAATCTGACTTATCCCGAGACTTTGTTCGCGGCTATCAGATGCAACTAATACGGTCTGACGGGCCCGTTGGCACCGCCGTGGGTGGATATCTGCCAAGAGTGCCTTGGGGTGCCAGCCACCATGAACGGTTCCGCGATACGTTTGGTCATACCGCAAGTCTGACTGTGACAACAGAAGACCTACCGCGAATGGAGAACCGGGTGACACTTTCCGACCATTTAATAGACAGCGACGGTATCCCTGCGCCCAAAATGACCTATTGCCTGGACGAAAATACAAAAAAAATGATTGCCCATGGCATTGAACGTGCGACTGAGGCGTTCTCAGAGGCCGGTGTAGTCGACACCGCCTCGCAGTCTTTGGTTGCGGATGCAGGCTTTCATCTGCTGGGGACGGCTTGTATGGGCGCAGACCGATCTACGAGTGTCACAGACAAAAACAATCGGGCGCATAGCGTTCCCAATTTGCTTATCCTCGACGGATCAGTATTCACAACAGCCGGTGCTCTTAACCCAACCTCAACGATCCAGGCACTGGCGCTTCGGGCAGCAGATTTGCTAATTCGAGACAAGACAGAGATGAAGGTTGCAACATGAGTACACTTCTTGACACCATTATTCCTGGGGATTCAGATTTCCCAGCTGCAAGCGCGGTAGCTTTGCATAAGGCCCTTGCCACTCATAAACGCTTTGCTGCGCCATATAAGCAAGTATTGGCCCTTTTGCCTGACGCGTTTGACAAAGGAACACGCGAGGCCCGTGCTGGTATGTTGGCCAAGATAGAAATTGTGCATCCAGATCTTTTTAACGGCCTCATCGTCGGTGCCTACAGCATGTATTACACTCACCCCAAGGTAGCTGGGGCTATTGAAAGTCTGACTGGTCATACCGCACACGCCCCCCAGCCCGCAGGCCATCCGCTAGCATCGTTCGATCTAGCCATGGTTGCTATACCGGCCGCCCGACTGGGCCTTTATCGCCCCACACAGGAGATGGACAATGCCTGAATTCAAACGGCACACTGGAAAATCAGTTCTTGTAACAGGCTCTGCGAGCGGGATCGGATTGGGGATTGTAGAGCGTTTTCTAACTGAAGGTGCAAATGTTACTGGGTTTGATTTGAACGAAACACATGCGGATGGCGCAGTTTCGATCGTTGGGGACGCGACTAATGAAACGCAGGTTCAAACGGCGGTTGATAAGGTTGTAAGCGCGCAAGGTGGCCTCGATGTGATGGTATGCAATGCAGGAGTTATTGCGGTTCAGCCGGTTGTTAATATGGATTTTTCGGATTGGATTCGAGTTATGGATGTTAATGTAAACTCTGTTTTCTTGGGAAGTCGTGCTGCTGCTCGGGCGATGATAGCCCAAGGGCGGGGGGGGGTGATCATAAACGCGTCCAGTGGTGCAGGGCGGCGGGGTGTTCCGAATTTATCTCACTACTGCGCATCCAAAGCGGCAATACTTATGCTAACACAGTCACTGGCTATTGAACTAGCACCGCATCGCATTCGCGCCAATTGTTACGTGCCGGGTCATATTGAGACACCGTTTTGGGGCAGCATCGCGGAGGGGTTTGCAAAGATCACTGGCCAAACTCCTACTGCTGTTGTTGAAGGGTTCCGCCAAACCGTTCCGTGGGGTCGTTTTGGTACGCCCGACGATGTGGCTGGAACAGTGTCATGGTTGGCCTCAGCGGATGCCGAATATGTTAGTGGGCAAGCGATAGCTATGAATGGCGCTGAATTTCCATTTTAAGGAATACGCAATGGATCAATATGATTATATCATCGTTGGTGCCGGGTCGGCAGGTTGCGTACTTGCTAACCGTCTTACTAAAGACCCTAAAATTACGGTTTTGCTGGTTGAGGCGGGTGGTAGTGATCGCAACCCGCTTTTCTCTGTGCCGATGCTTGCTGGGATGGCTTATTGGTACAAGCCGACAAACTGGAATTACATAACGACACCACAGACTAATTTGAGGGCACGCCAAATCAAGTGGCCGCGGGGAAAGGTGCTTGGTGGCTCTTCGACCATCAATGGCATGATGTATATGCGGGGCAATGCGGTTGATTATGATCGCTGGGCGCAATCTGGTCTGGTTGGCTGGTCCTATAAAGACCTTTTACCGTATTTTTGTCGTTCAGAATGTAACCCTGAGCGCGCCGGCGACAATTTTCACGGGCAAGATGGCCCTCTTTTTGTTAAGAAGGCTCGGGGTGATAACCCTCTTTATGCTGACTTTCTAAAGGCTGGAGTTTCGTGTGGTTCCAAGCTCAATAATGACTTCAATGGGGCAGAACAAGAAGGGCTAGGGATTTACGACTTCAATACCCGAAATGGGCGTCGCGAAAGTAGTGCCACTGCTTTCTTGCGCCCAGCAATGTCACGCAAGAACCTGAAAGTAATGACTAGCACAACTGTCAGCTGTTTACGCATTGAAAATAGACGTGTGATTGGGGTCAGTTTGCGGCGCGCTCACCAAACAAGTGATGTCGTTGCGCGGCGAGAGGTGATTTTGTCTGGTGGTGCTATTAATTCGCCACAGATACTCATGCTTTCAGGTATTGGTGGAGGTGCACAACTTGCGAAACAGGGGATCGAGGTTATTTATGATGCGCCAGAAGTGGGGCAAAACTTGCAGGACCATTTGGGTGTTTATCTGACCTATGCTTGCAAAGATCCAGTTACGCTTTTTAGGATGTTTCGGCCCGATCGGGCTGCTTTTGCATTCGCCCGTGCGTACTTATTTGGAACTGGACCGGCGGCCGGAGTGCCGCTGGAGGCCGGCGGGTTTCTAAAGACACGGAACGATTTGGCGATACCTGATATTCACATAACATTTGTTCCTGGTTTAAATTTAGAAACAACCCTCAAAGGGCAAGGGCGGCATGGCTACTTAATCAACTTCTATCAACTACGACCTGAAAGCCGCGGTAAGATTACTATTGCGTCGCCAGATCCCTCTACCGCCCCTTTGATTGACCCCAACTATCTTTCAACTGAAGCCGATCGGCGCTGCCTGCGTGATGGAACACGGTTGGCGCACCAAATTGGGGAAAGTACTCCTCTTGTTCAGCGAAAAGAGTATGATATTTCGCCCTCGGTTGATGAAATGGCCAGTAATCTTTATATTGATACCTGGGTTCAGGCGGGTGCGAATACGATTTTTCATCCGGTTGGAACATGTCGCATGGGGACTGATCTGGGGTCAGTTGTAGATGGAGAGCTAAAAGTCAGGGGGATTGAGGCGCTGCGTGTTGTGGATGCCTCTGTTATGCCCAGTATCATTGGAGGTAACACGAGTGCGCCAACCATGATGATTGCTGAAAAAGCAGCCGATATGATCCTTGGCCGTACTGCGCCTCAGTGGGGAGCCAAGTGATGAATCGTAGAACCTTAAATTTGAATGGAATATACTAATGACGCTGGAATTTGCTGGAGGCAGCCTCCGTCTCGACCTAGGTCCGATAGCTAGATTGACGTTGGACAGGCCTAAGAAACATAATGCAATGACGGCAGCAATGTGGACAGCGTTACCGGCCATATTTGACCTTTTGATATCGGAACGTACGCGTGTTCTTATTATTCGTGGTTCGCAGAATAGAGCCTTTTGTGCAGGCGCAGATATTTCAGAATTTGAAGCCGTATTTGGAACACCAGCTGCAACTGTAGCTTATAATTCAGACGTGCGTGACGCTCAGGCGAGATTGCGTGACTTACCTTGCCCAACCATTGCCGCAGTTGGTGGTGTATGCTTTGGTGGTGGCTGCGGACTCGCATTAGCCTGTGATTTTCGGGTTGCGGGTCTGGACGCATTATTTGCGATCACGCCCGCTCGGCTTGGCCTCGCCTATAGTCCGGATGATACTTGGCAACTTATTGAAAAGGTTGGAATATCGTGCGCGAAAGATATGCTGCTGACGGGCCGTACTGTGGAGGCTCAAGAGGCCCTCAGAATTGGCTTAATCAACCGGCTGGAGAATAATATAGAAAGTGCTTCGACCGCTCTTGCGCAGCATCTACTGGGTCTAGCTCCAGATGCGCTACGCACTATTAAATCAATCTGTAACGCACTGAGTGATCCTATATACAAACCAGAACTGCAGAATAGTTTCGAGGATACTTTTGCAAGCGCGGAGTTTCATGAGGGTTACCATGCATTTCTGGAGAAGCGCACACCTAATTTTTTGGGAGAGGGCGAATGATGGTAGAGATCATTGAGCGGGCAGAGGCCGCAGCTGCTGCAACTAATGGCCCCGAGGATGCGCTGCGTGCGCTTCTCACTCCATTACACAGCGAACTTGGTCAACGCAAAGGTGCGCTCAATCTGCCAAAGGATGTTGCCCAGTTTTTTGTTTCAGGCGCTTTTCTTGTTACCCCAGATGAGAATTGGCACATGTTAACTGGTAGTATAGGTTTTCCCGCTGAGCAGAACCGACTGATGATCCCAATCAATGGCGGCCATCCGGGTCGTGTTCGTGCTAGCTGCTTGCCGCTGCACTTACCCGACACAAAAATAGTTTCGGGCAACTTTAAGCAATACCTTAAGACCGCCCGCATGGGGTCTGCTATTTATGCACCGATGATGTGGGAGGGTCGTTTCCTTGGGCAGATCGTATTGGCTGGACTGGCTCGTGGTTCCCTAAGTTGTGAAGATTTCAAAATTATGCGAACTGCAGCCCCACTAGCGGCAGCGATGTGGATGGCACATGGTGGTGATGCATGGCTGGCAGGAATGTATCCACCAGACGACGCGTTTCGCATTTCGCCTGAAGGCCTTTGATCATGCATTCGGTCACAGCGCAGTAACCAAACATACCTTGCTTGAGCCTTCTGCTAACAAACGAATACTTGAGTTAACTGGCGATCCTGACACTGGATTTCCTAATTGCCGGGCAATTGATAATACTAGAGTATTGTATTGGCTAGGGAACTTATTATTATAATAATGTTAAAGCTTTATAGTCACTGGGGTTGATGAAAATGCTGTCATAACTTCATTCATGACGACGAGGACTTCGCTGCCCAGAATGTTAATGTCAGTGAGATTTTACTTGAAATAGTTCAAGCAAACAGTGCCAGGGATTGGCACCTAATTTTAGGTGATAAGAAAAATGGCTGGATCCACAAATAAAGTCAGAATTCTGAACTAAGAGGGGTTTGGATGAAGTTTATTAATGGGATACCGCTACGCTCAACTCAACTTTTACCTAAGATAAGTGCCTACTAGTTTTGTCGAATTGGATACATGCTCCAAGGGGGCACTGATGATTTGTATCGCACGCTTTCGACTGTCTATCGAGAGAACTACCCAAACCTCTATTATTACAAGGATGTGCAACAGCTGGACGGGTATTACGCAATGGATGCCCCGGGCACTTAACAAGAGGGTTGAGTGGCCTTTGGTAAGCTGATTAGATATCCTGAAGTTATAATTATGATGCTCTACTGTTTTGAG
>JAVLEV010000001.1:41533-44930 GCA_031920365.1 Planktomarina sp.
GGGTTAGGATTTTATAGCGTTCTTGCCATTCCCGTCTTTACGCGGCGCAAGGGGATTGAGGACTCGATTGAGGCGACTGCCTTTATCTTTGTGAGACGACCAACCAAAAACTGTTCGAACTCCTTTAGCCCAGTTGTTGCAATTCTGAGCAGATAGTCACGATTTCCTGTCATCAGCCAGCATTCCACGACTTCTGGAAATTCAGAAATTGCTTTTTCGAACTGCGCCAACGCTTCATCCACTTGTTTGTCTAGTTGAACAGAAACAAACACTGATACACTAAAACCTAATGCAGCTTCATTAATTATAGCGCCATACCCAGTGATGATACCGGATGCTTCAAGATTTTTAATGCGCCGCGATACAGGTGTGGGGCTTAGGCCGACACGTTCACTCAAGTCATTGATCGAGATTCGTCCATCATGCTGAATCGCACGCAGTATCTTCACGTCAAAATCATCAACCTTAGTGATTTCAGCCATATTTATAACTTTCCTTAGTGTAAATAACTAATATTAGGATTCAAACTAATGTATATGGCAGGGACCCGCTAGTCCACTATGACTTAAAAGGGTCACGGAAAGTTCGATCTGGATAATGATTGCGAACATACGCGACTTCAGGATGGACGCAGGTATCAAAGGGTTGGTAATGGCGGAGAGACATTTAAAGACTATCGAGCAACGTTTACTGTGGTTGTCACATTGGATGATACATAACGCCAATCATATCCGGCCCAAGGATGATGGCATCAAGGTCGGTGGGCATCAGGCGTCCTCAGCTTCGATTGTGTCCATCATGACAGCACTTTATTATTCTGCTTTGAAGCCAGAAGATCGCGTTGCAGTGAAACCTCATGCCTCACCAATTTTTCATGCTATTCAATATCTAATGGGTTACCAGACCCGCAAGAACATGGAGAATTTTCGTGGGTTTGGCGGAGTGCAATCATACCCCTCGAGGACCAAAGACATTGACGATGTTGATTTCTCGACAGGTTCTGTGGGTTTGGGTGTAGCTATTACGCCATTTGCATCAATTGTGCAGGATTACATCCAGGCTAAGCCCTGGGGGCAAGACCAAAAGTTGGGCCGGATGATCGCGTTGGTGGGTGATGCAGAACTGGACGAAGGCAACATCTATGAGGCTTTGCAAGAAGGTTGGAAAAACGATTTGCGTAACTGTTGGTGGATTATTGATTACAATCGCCAATCGCTGGATGGCGTCATCCGTGAGGGTCTTTTCAAGCGGGTTGAGCAAATATTTGACGCTTTTGGTTGGGATGTGGTTCGCGTCAAATACGGGGTATTGCAGCGGGCCGCATTTAACGAAGATGGAGGTGAAAAACTGCGTACTTGGATTGATAATTGCCCTAATCAACTTTATTCCGCGTTGACTTTCATGGGGGGGGGCGTTTGGCGCGAACGTTTAATTGATGCTCTGGGGGATCAAGGTGATGTGACCGCACTTCTTGGTAGGCGCAGTGATGATGAATTGGCGGCGTTGATGGAAAATCTTGGCGGTAATTGCGTTCATACCATGGCGGAAGCTTTTGCGGTGATTGATCACGACCGTCCGGTATGCTTTCTGGCCTATACGGTCAAGGGGTGGGGGACCCCAATCGCGGGTCACAAAGACAACCATGGTGGATTGATGAATAAGACCCAGATGGCTGCATGGCAAGACCACATGGGCGTGCCAGTTGGCCAGGAATGGGACAAGTTTGCGACAGTCGAGGATGTCGCTACTCTTCAAATCTTTCTTGATAAAGTGCCTTTTTTTGCCAAAGGACGGAGACGTTATGGGGACAATATCATTGATGTGCCGGCGATCAAATTTAGTTCTGATCATGAGATTTCCACACAAATTGGCTTTGGAAAAATTCTTTCTGATTTGTCTAAAGGTGACAGCAAACTGGCGCAGCGTATAGTTACCACATCTCCTGATGTGACAGGGACAACAAGCCTTGGCCCATGGGTGAACCGACGTAAGTTGTTCGCCCGTTCACACCAGGATGACACTTTCAAACAAGAGAATATTGCTTCCACAGCCAAGTGGGAATTTACGCCAGAGGGTCAGCATATAGAATTAGGCATTGCAGAAATGAACCTGTTTCTTCTGTTGGCGGCGGCGGGCCTATCGCATTCAGTGTTTGGCAAACGGTTGATCCCGATTGGAACTGTTTATGATCCATTTATTTCGCGCGGTCTTGATGCGTTAAACTACGCTTGCTATCAGGACGCTCGTTTTATGATTGTTGGTACACCTTCGGGCGTCACGCTTGCGCCCGAAGGTGGTGCTCATCAGTCGATTGGCTCACCTTTGATTGGGATGTCACAAGATGGGTTAGCCGCGTTTGAGCCTGCTTTTGTTGATGAGTTGGTGGTAATTATGGAATGGGCTTTCCACTATATGCAAAAGCACGGTGAAGCTGATGCAGATAAACGGACATGGTTGTGCGACGAAGCTGGCGGCTCAGTCTATTTGCGCCTCACGACTAACCCGATTGAGCAGGTGGGCAGGCGGGCTGATGATACATTTATAAAAGGAACTATCGATGGCGCCTATTGGCTGCGCAAGCCTGGACCCAACTGTCATATTGTCATTGCCTACCAAGGTGCTGTTGCACCTGAGGCGATTAAGGCGGCAGGTCGGATTGGTGAAGGTCGCCGCGATGTCGGTGTATTGGCGATAACGTCTGCGGACCGGCTGCATGCAGGCTGGATGGCTGCGCAGAAGGCGCGGTCCCGTGGCAACCAGGATGCTGCAGGCCATATCGAGATAATGCTGAAGGATTTGCCGGCTTATTGCCGGATCATCACTGTTATTGATGGCCATCCGGCAACGCTGTCTTGGCTAGGGTCCGTCCATGGACATCAAACAATTCCGCTTGGGGTCAAACATTTTGGTCAGACTGGCACAATTCAGGATCTTTATCGTCATTTTGGCATTGATGCGGCATCCATTGTGGCGGCCGTGGATGGCTTAACATCAGGAGTAGCACTCAAATACTAGGGTACTAGGTTGAGAAAAATCCTTTATTTTTCAGTCAAATAGGAAATTTAATATGCTGTTTTTATTATTATTAATTAGATAATTTTATCTTTATTTACAAAGCTAGTCATAATGAAATATCGTATTTAGCAATTCACTGAACAACGGTCCCAAATTCTTTAACTACGGCCCTTGGATTTGTGGCACCGCTGGCTGTACCAAAAATAGGTACGTGAATTATGCTTATTATTGGCTACAACATTGATTTTAAATGATCGTGGTTGGACCCAGGTCCTTGGTGAGGCATCAACTACGGGCCCACTAATTAGTTTGTATTAGCTGAGCAGTAAAGCTGTGCTTAGATAATGCAGCGTTCACGTACCATAAACACCGAAGGTAGGCG
>JAVLEV010000001.1:45030-51703 GCA_031920365.1 Planktomarina sp.
GCGTTATCAACGATGTTAGTAAATGCTATATGGCTTAGTATCTGTACCTTTCATTGGATTTGAGGTTATAGTTTGGGCGCCGCTTGGTCACATTGAAAGTAATTTCTCGAGCGCTGGGCTGTTTGTTAGGGCGAGCCTGAGGCCTATGACACTTCTGGCCATAGGTATGAATTATGTATGCGGCTGATGTGGTTTATGCTAAAATCAATAGCGTAGGATTCATTGCTAGACTCGTACACTTTCTAGTGACTTGTTAGTTGTGTTATCCGTATGAACAGTGTTCACTGTCGGGCCAGCATCTTGCTATATGGAGCTTAGCATCCTAAAGGCTTTACATGAAAATTCTTTATCTTGGCGATGTGATGGGCCGCTCTGGCCGGCAGGCAATCTCAGAAGAGCTACCAGCACTTCGAGTTCGCTTAAAAGCGGATTTTGTTGTTGTAAACGGTGAAAATGCTACGAGCGGCATGGGGCTTTCGGGAAAACACGCGCAGTCAATTCTTGATGCTGGTGCGGATTGTATTACTTTGGGTGACCATGCTTTTGACCAAAAAGATATGTTACAATTTATTGAGCAAGAACCTCGCATCATACGGCCTCTAAACTTCTCAAAATCAGCCCCTGGGCGCGGTGCTGCGATATTCACTGCAACGCGGGGCCGGAAAGTTTTAGTAGCGCAGGTTCTGGGACAGGTTTTCATGAAGCGACCGTTTGATGATCCGTTCTCTGCAATGGATGCCATCCTCGCGCGCCATCCGCTGGGTGGGCAGGTTGCTGCAATTGTGGTGGATGTGCATTGTGAGGCCACCTCTGAAAAAATGGCCATGGGGCATTTTTGTGATGGGAAGGCTAGCATGGTCGTGGGTAGCCATACTCATGTACCCACAGCGGACGCGCAGATTTTAGAACGTGGTACTGGCTTTCAAAGTGATGCAGGCATGTGTGGTGATTACAATTCGGTGATCGGCATGCAAAAGGCAGAGCCTTTGCGGCGTTTCATAACTGGTATGCCTAAAGCTCGCTTTGAGCCTGCTCTAGGGCCCGCTACGCTTTGCGGTTTAATAGTGGAAACTGATGATGTTACCGGACGGGCCAAATATATCCAGATGATCCGCCATGGTGGACTATTGAGCCAAAGTCCCAAGATTACCCCAGAGTGAAAAAGCTTATTCCTTTTGCTATGCTGATATTTATTGGGGTTAGCTGGGGACTGGCAGTGCCGCTTACCAAAATTGCTGTTAGCGGTGGGTACCAGCCTTTTGGGCTAATTTTTTGGCAGATGGTGATCGGAGCAATTGTACTGGGAGTGATTAATGCCGTCCGGCGACGGCCCTTGCCAATGCACGGCAGGGTCATCTTTTTTTACATTGCCTTTGCTTTGATTGGCACAGTTATTCCGAATGGTGCGTCTTTTAAAGCCTATGCTGTTTTGCCTGCAGGCGTCATGTCGTTGCTTCTGTCGCTCATCCCAATGATGGCTTTCCCTATTGCGCTGATTTTGGGTTTGGACCGGTTCAGTGTAAAACGTACAGTGGGACTGTTACTTGGGTTTATGGCCATACTTTTGATTGTTGGCATGCCGGATGCCTTACCTGATGCAGCCATGTTGGCCTATGTCCCTTTAGGACTACTGGCTAGCTTGATGTATGCGTTTGAGGGCAATTTTGTAGCCCGCTTTGGCACTGGCGGGGTCGGACCATTACAGCTTTTGCTGGGGGCCTCCATCGTGGGGGCTATGATTACCGCACCAATTTCTTGGTTCATGGGGCAATGGATCAATCCTATCCATATTTGGGGTATGGCTGATTTAGCATTGATCGCTTCTGCCTTAATTCATACTGTTGTTTATACTTTATATGTTACGATTGTGCGCACTTATGGCCCGGTATTTTCGGTTCAAGTGAGCTATGTGGTGACCGCTGCTGGGCTAGGGTGGGCAATGCTTATTTTGGGCGAGCGTTACTCTGGACCCATTTGGTTGGCTCTGGGGGTTATGTTTGTTGGTATATATTTGGTTAGTCCAGATCTGAGTAGTAAAAATAAACTAAACGTACGGACCAAGTAATATTAGACAATCGTTTTTTGCTGATCATGGTTAGCGTTATGCTCACACTATTGCTGCGCAAATACTTTTCGAACGGAATAGTGAAATAACTTGGCCTAACATATTTTGTTGGGAACTTTCTGTCTATACGTAGATTTGAGTTCAATGCTGTATATGTGGAGCTTTAGGAGAATGGTCAAAAAGCTAGAAACCTAGCTCTGGTATAAATTGCGCCTAAACACGGGTTGAATTGCTAAGCCGCCCCGCTTAAAAAGCTTCCACATATTTTAGATTAGGGGGCTTTCATGGCAGGCCATTCAAAATGGGCAAATATCCAGCATCGTAAAGGGCGGCAGGATGCGGCAAGGTCGAAACTTTTTTCAAAACTCGCGAAAGAAATTACAGTTGCCGCCAAGATGGGTGACCCAGATCCAGAGAAGAATCCTCGACTTCGCATGGCCGTTAAGGAAGCAAAACAGTTGTCTGTGTCGAAGGATGTAATTGACCGTGCAATTAAAAAATCCCAAGGGGGTGACGCAGAGTCCTACGATGAAATTCGTTATGAGGGCTATGGTCCAGGCGGCGTGGCAGTCATAGTGGAAGCGTTGACTGACAACCGCAATCGGACGGCATCTACAGTGCGTAGCACATTTACCAAATGTGGCGGTAATTTGGGTGAAACTGGCTCGGTGTCTTTTATGTTCGAACGAAAGGGGTTGGTTGTTTACCCTGCATCTGTTGGCGATGAAGACACTGTAATGATTGCCGCTCTTGAGGCTGGTGCTGAAGATGTAGAGTCAAGTGAAGATGGCCACGCTATTTTCTGTGCCGATACAGATTTGAATGGTGTATCCTCGGCGCTCGAGGCACAACTGGGTGAAGCTGATAGTGCTAAGCTTATTTGGAAACCCCAAACTACCACTGAACTAGATCTTGAGGGCATAGAAAAGTTAATGAAGCTGATTGATACGTTAGAAGACGACGATGATGTACAGCGTGTTACAGCAAATTTTGAAGTGAGTGATGAGGTAATGGCGGCGATGTAATGTTACTATTATTCTAACTTTTTATAAATGTACTTGCGGTGATTAATTTATTGCCCACGCCATTATATGTCCCCGCAAAATAAGCGCTTTTAATTCATGCCGTAGCTTTTAACCGCAGCTGCTAGATTTCTTATTAGGCGGTCCTAATCGCTCGGGCTTAAGTTTCGTCTGCCTCCTGGGATTAAGACTGGTCTGGCCCTAAACACTAAATTACTAAAGATTATTTTAATCGCCGACCATCTTTCCTTGGACCGGACTGTACGCAATCCTCGTGGACCACATGCTACGTTTTTAGACGTTCGCAACCGTTGCTTATGCTTAGGGCTGAGTTGTGGAAGGGGTTTTTGATTTGAGGGACCATGATCTCCATGTGATGTGCTAAATAGCCTGATCCGTCATGTACCACCAAAACTGGCCATAGTGACTAAAAGTCTCAGTGAAGGCTGGTGTTTTGAGCATAACTTGCAAATAGAGTGGGTACTCATTTGTGTAACCCAATTTAGTTGTTAACTATTGGCCGGACTATATGAAACATGCCGTCCATGTAGACTAAGGGGCTAATATTGCTATGATTTATGGCGCTTACATTACCAATACAAATACTATGGCTGCCGTGGGCAATGATTTTGTCTAAACTACATTCAAATGCTAAAGCACCATCCAACACTGCTCCTGAGGAAGTATTAGTAGATTTTATAGCGCCAAACCGGTCGGGCTGTTCTGTATCAAACTGCCCCGCAAACCGCTCTGCTAAATCGCGTGCGCTCTCTGGTAGTACATTAACACAAAATACCTTGTTCTGAGCTACTGCCAAACCTATCCTACTGTCGGATTTCAGGCATACTAAAACAGATGGGGGATCGGCCGACAGAGATGAAAATGCACTTACCGTGGCACCAGTTGATCCATTTTCTCCCATAGTTGTAACAATCGTAACCGATTGTGCAACATTTCGCATGGCTTCAATGAATAATGTTCGGTTGACCATTTCATGTGTCCTATTTGGGAAGATTCCCTAAAGGCAATACCCTCTTTGACAAACAATTCAATGGTGTCAGGCCCACTCTTTCAACATTACTGAAAGTGATAAGACCGTTCATTTTATCAACGGCTAAATCTCAACTGCAAAAAGGTGTGAATTGTTATCAGTGACGCTGTAAAAAGCTAAGTTATCTGTAAAGTATAAATCCAGTGATACATGCGTTGGCGCAATCAGCGGTTTTTTAGACTGTGAGAGGTTGCATTTAAGCAAATTTAAACGCCCAAGAAGTAACCAGCTGGTGAGCCTTCTACCCCAAGTACAGGTTTTTTGATTCTATTTTAAAGCTAAAAAGTTGAGTATTTATAAAAAATTTAGGGCTAACGTAGGGTAACGATTTAGCAGATATATATACAGATCCTTTCGAATTAGCCCGCACAAGCAACGATTAAGTAAGTCAACAGTTAATATTTACCAACAAACCGTGTGTTTTAAAAATTTTCGGTTGCGCCATGAGGCTGTTTGCTCACTAATGATCTGCAAATTACCCGTCTGTCGGGGTTAAGCAACACGGGGAATACAGTTTGGCTGAGGCACAAGCAAAAGCATTTGTTGAATTTCAACGAGTGCAGAAGAGCTACGACGGTGAAGTTTTAGTTGTAAAAGATCTAAATTTAGCCATCCCACGTGGGGAGTTTTTAACCCTTCTGGGCCCATCGGGATCAGGCAAGACGACTTGCTTAATGATGTTGGCAGGATTTGAAACTGCTACCCATGGTGATATCATGTTGGATGGTGTTTCAATTAATAATATCCCGCCCCACAAGCGCGGGATTGGAATGGTTTTCCAGAACTATGCATTGTTCCCGCACATGACCGTTGCTGAAAACTTGGCTTTTCCGCTTGAAGTTCGCAAGATTCCGAAATCTGAACGCGAGGCTACAGTGAAGCGGGCTCTTGAAATGGTGCAGATGGGCCAGTTTGGTGGACGTAGGCCAGCACAGTTGTCGGGTGGCCAACAACAGCGCGTAGCGCTTGCCCGAGCGTTGGTGTTTGAGGCTGAGCTGGTTTTGATGGACGAACCGCTTGGAGCACTCGACAAACAGTTACGGGAACACATGCAGTTTGAGATAAAGCGCATAGCCAATAATCTCGGAATTACCGTTGTTTACGTAACTCACGACCAGACTGAGGCGCTAACTATGTCAGATCGTGTTGCAGTATTTGATGATGGCCGGATCCAGCAGTTGGCTCCACCAGACGAGCTGTATGAATCGCCGAAAAACAGCTTCGTCGCTCAGTTTATTGGCGAAAACAATACGCTCGAAGGCGTAGTAAAAGAAATCGCCAACGGTGTTGCTTTAGTACAGCTCGATGGTGGAGGATTGATTGACTGCAATCCGGTTAATGTTTCGAAAACTGGCGAACGTACCAAGGTTTCTATCCGGCCAGAAAGGGTAGAGTTTAATAAAGAGCGCTTACAGCCCGGTGCGCACACGCTGACTGCAGAAGTGCTTGAATTTATTTACATGGGCGATATTTTTCGTACTCGCCTGCGAGTTGCTGGCAATGACAACTTTATAGTCAAAACCCGTAACGCGCCTGATCAAGTGCGTTTGGAGCCCGGCGCTCAGATTGAAATTGGGTGGTTGCCATCCGATTGTCGAGCTTTGGACGCTTAGGCACTGCAAGCATATCGTCTGCCTAGTGGTAGATGAATATAAAGAATTTGTTGTTTAACCCGTAACGCGAATTTTTTTCATAAAAAACGGGATGTGTGGGAGAATGTAATGAAATTTACAAATACTGTTTTTGCAACGGCGGCACTTTCGCTATTTGCAGGATTGGCACTTGCCGAAGAAATGACCATTGTGTCATGGGGTGGGGCTTATTCCAAATCACAACTCAAGGCTTATCATGAGCCCTATACGGCAAAGACTGGCGTAACTATTATTAATGATGAAAGCGCCGGTACGGCTGTACCAAAATTGCGCGCTATGAAGGAAGCCGGCAACCTAACTTGGGATGTCGTCGACGTTGAAGCCGGTCCAGCGATGCAGCTTTGTGACGAAGGTCTAGCAATGGAAATCGATCACGATTCTATGTTGGCCGCCGCACCAGACGGAACTCTTGCTTCAGTAGATTTTGGTAGTTTCATTGTTTCTGAATGCTTTATTCCGCAGATTGTGTACTCATATACAGTGGGCTATCGCAACGACATGGTTGGTAGTACGCCTCCCACGAGTATCTGTGCACTTTTTGATACTAAAACGTATCCTGGTAAGCGGTCATTGAAGAAAGGAGCGCTTTCTAATATGGAGTGGGCCCTTTTGTGTGACGGCGTAGCCAAAGCAGATATTTATCCGATGCTTGAGACCGCTGCTGGTCAGGATCAAGCCCTTGCAAAACTGGATACCATTAAAGACGATGTAATCTGGTGGTCTGCAGGTGCCGATACGCCACAACTTTTGGCTGATGGCGAAGTTGTTATGGGCTCGACCTTTAACGGTCGTTTATTTGCTTTGATCGAAGAGCAAAACCAGCCTGTGTCAATGCTTTGGGACGGTCAGATTTATGACCTTGACGGCTGGATTATTCCAACTG
>JAVLEV010000002.1:0-45277 GCA_031920365.1 Planktomarina sp.
ATTATAGGGTAACTATAAATATTAAGGCTACATAGTATAATCCAAAAAAAATCAGTATGCAGACAGAGCTCAGGTGTATCTGGCCAATAACACAAAAGCATACTTGAATTTTTAAATCTAACGGTTATTTTGCAAAAAAATAAAGGATTAAAAATGACTGATTTCTCGCAAAGTTTTGAAGCTGATACTGGAAAAATTTTAAATATTGTGATTAACTCACTTTATTCAGATCGAGACATTTTTCTTAGAGAACTGTTGTCAAATGCGTCAGATGCGATTCAGAAAAGAAACTTTTTAGGCCAGACAAGTAAATCTATTTTAAACAATGGTGCTGACCAAATTGGAATAAGAGTAAATTCAAAGAAAAAAACTTTGGAAATTCAGGATACAGGCGTGGGTCTAGATGAAGCGGATTTGGCAGCTACTTTAGGCACAATTGCAAAATCTGGTACAAGCTCCTTTCTGCAAGAAATGCAAGAAACTAGTGATGCTAAGTCCGCAGCGCAAACACTAATTGGAAAATTTGGCGTTGGTTTTTACTCTGCCTTTATGATTGCTGAAAAAGTCGAGGTCATAACCAAAAAAGCTGGGACTGATGAAGTTTGGGCCTGGGTCAGCGATGGGCAGACTGGCTATAATATTGATAAATCGTCTGAAGATATTCCTGTTGGTACTGTAATTAGAATGTTTTTAAAAAAAGACGCTAAAGAATACCTAGACAGAACTAAAATTCGCAGCCTTATTCAAAAATATTCAGACCATATTTCAATACCAATAAATATTGAAAATAAAGATGGCGAAACAGAACAGGTCAACAGCAGCGAAGCTTTGTGGACGCGACCTCCACAAGATATAACGCTAGAAGAATATACTAAATTTTTTAATACTCAGTTTTCAACCTATGATGATCCGTTCATAACGCTACACAATAAATCAGAAGGGACAGTAGAATTTACGAATTTAATGTTCATACCCAGCCAGGCACCTTTTGATCTGTTTGACGCCGAGCGAAAATCTAAGCTAAATTTGTATATAAACCGTGTTTTTATTACCAATGATCTCGATGGAATACTACCATCTTGGTTGAGATTTATTAACGGTATTTTGGACACAACAAGTCTTGATCTAAACGTAAGCAGGGAAATGGTCCAAGACAGCCCAGTCATAAAAAAAATATCTAAGGTTTTAATAAAACGTATATTATCTGAACTAAACAAAAAACTTAATAAAGACCCCGATGGTTATGACAAGTTTTGGGCTCAATTTGGCAAAGTACTCAAAGAAGGCCTTTATGAAGACATTGCCAATCGTGATAAAATCGCTGGGATTATTCGTGTATTCTCTCTTAAGTACGACAAGCTAATAACCCTTAAGGACTATTCAGCCGAACTGGCAATTGGACAAGATCAAATATTCTATTTAACATCAGAAACGCTATCACAAGCCCGCAAAAGCCCACATCTTGAAGGCTTCACTGCAAAAGGTGTTGATGTGCTCTTAATGACCGACCCAATTGACGCTTTTTGGATGTCACAAATGGGTAAATTTGAAGATAAATCATTTACCTCAATTTCACGTGATAAATATGATTTAAGTGGAGTAGGCAAAGTAGATGATAAAAAGCCCGAAGTTCCTGAAAAGGCCTCAAACGAACTTCTTGAGCTTATAAAAAATGCACTTACTGACAAAGTAGAAGACGTAAAAATTTCTTCTGATTTAAAGGAAAGCCCAGTTAGGTTGGTGGCCGGGCAAGCTGGGTTAGACTATAACTTAGAACGGATTCTAAAGGCACAGAACCCAACATTTGAAGCCAGTAAAAAAATATTAGAGGTTAACTTAGACCATCCGCTAATTCAAAAGATGATAAGTCTGGATATAACCCTAGCTGATAACTTGTCCCGCGTTCTATTTGAGCAGGCTCGTATAGCCGATGGAGAAATGCCGTCTGATCCATATAAATTCTCTCAAGATCTTTTTGAAATGGCACTCAAACTATAACTAAGCGGCTTAATTGATATGAATCAATAAACCTTAATCTCAATTAATTTTTAAAGATGATTTAAATTAAGCCAAAGTCTAACCATAAAAAAACCAACTTCCTTAATAGGAATTATAATGCAGCAAGCTCATGATTATTTGGCCGAAGCTGCAGAGTTGGGAAATATTTTGAGCCAATATCCAGAAAGTATTTTTAACCGCATAACATTGTTTAAATCTTGGACAATTAATGATGTAATTGGGCATTTATACATGTTTGATATAGCGGCGCTTAAAACCTTGAAAAGTGCCAAAGAATTCAAGAGTTTTTATTCTCCTATTGCCAACCGTTTAGACCAAGGAAAAAGTCTTTTAGAAAGTCAGTACTCTTTCTTGGGTGACTTATCTGGAAAACGCTTACTTGAAAAGTGGCAGAAAACTAGTGGCGAGATTGCTATAGCTTACGCAAATGCAGATCCCAAAAAGCGTTTACAATGGGTGGGACCTGATATGAGCGCCATATCAAGCATAACTGCGCGCCAAATGGAAACGTGGGCACACGGTCAAGAAGTGTTCGACGTCTTAGGCATAGTCCGCCCGGCACATGACCGTATTCGAAATATTTGTCATCTTGGCGTCGCAACCTTTGGTTGGAGCTTTCAAAACAGACACATTCCAACACCCGAGCACGCCCCATATGTTTGTCTAACAGCACCATCAGGCAAAGTATGGGAATGGAATGATCCTAACACATCAAATTCTATAACTGGAACTGCAACCGCATTTGCAGCAGTCGTTACACAAGTAAGAAATATTGACGATACCAATCTTAACGTCAAAGGCAAAATCTCGTATCAATGGATGAGCATAGCCCAATGCTTTGCAGGCCAACCTGAAAACCCTCCACTTAGAGGCATACGGCGGCGATCAGGGTAAATCTTGAGAACAAAGATCACATACCCAATATTTTAAAAGCGTAGGGGACACTAATGTTCTTAGCAATAACAGCTGAGCTTCCCATAGGTTTTGATTATATTTTCAGAGCATTCAAATGAATTTTTTATTGTATTGATAAATAAATAGAGCCACAAGAATTACACTAAGGTATGAGAATGCAATTTCGTTATTTTATCTTAAAATATCTGAAGCTCATTAACGGTAGTTAGCATAGTAAAGAGAGAAATTATGAACAAAATATTTATCATAATCATGTTGGCAGTATCACTATCAGCCTGTGCAGAAATTTCAAAACCGATTAACTCATCATTAACCGCATTAGAAGAAAAATTTGCTGTAAATGTTAACGATGCACGGCAGGTTTTAGTACTTGCGGACCAGAAAGAACTCTACATTCCTGATGTTCGCAAAAGATCCGTCAGCCAAATCGTGTTCCCAAGAGCCATCAAAGTTGGATTAATTCTTGGCGGTAATTATTCTGAAGGTTTTATTTTCAAAGATGATCAGGTTTTAGGCCGTATCAGGATGTCCGGCGGCAATCTTGGCCCACAATTAGGTGGCCAAGAATATAGCCAAGTTATGTATATCATGACTGAGAAAAAGTTAGATGAGCTAATGAATTCAACTCAGTTGAATCTACAAGGAACTGTTAGTTATGCAGAAAGTGGGGATAGCAAAACTACCCTTATATCAACGCAGAATGGCTTAAAAGAAATTCACACTCTTGTGTTCAACCAGACGGGCTACCTGGCTGGCATAACGCTCGATGGTATAGTTTACACGATTATCGAAAAGTACTAAATTAAAAACACAGACGCGCATACCGCGGTCCAGTAAAAGTAAGTGAGATAGTATCGGTGTGTGAGACTATATGGGATAATACTAGAAAGCTATTTAAGACTGCTGGCCCCTTCTTTGAACACCGACCCCAATCACCAACATTGATTGATTTTTAAACCAATGTTGGTTAGCCTTAAATAGAGAATATAAAAAAATTGGTGCAAAAATTGGTGCGTAGATGTCTGAAACTGTATCACACACAAAAAGTATAAAAATTATAAGTGTTACATCTAAAAGATTTAATATTCCATTAGCAGAGGTTTTAAGCGACGCTAAACATGGAGAACACACCCATTTTGAACTCATAACAGCTACAATAGAGCTAAGCGACGGGTCCCTAGGTACTGGCTACACCTACACTGGTGGAAGAGGTGGCAGAGCCATTTTAGCGATGATCGAACATGATCTTGCACCTTTTATCATAGGTAAAAATGGTGTGGATGTAGAGGCGATTTACCAATCAATACTAGGGCACGTGCATTATGTAGCACGAGGCGGTATCGCCTCTTTTGCAATCTCAGCTATAGATATTGCTTTGTGGGATTTACGTGGCAAACGGACGGGGCAACCACTTTGGAAAATGGCGGGTGGTACATCAAACACATGCCGCGCATACTGTGGTGGTATTGATTTAAATTTTCCACTTCCTAAACTTATTAAGCAAACAGAAGATTACCTAAAACGTGGGTTTGACGGTATAAAAATCAAGATTGGGCAACCAAATTTAGGTGATGATTTGATCAGAGTTGCTACAATCAGAGAAGTAATTGGACCAGACATTGCCTTGATGGTAGATGCAAATTATTCGATGTCTGTCCCACAAGCTATCGAAGCCGCCCATGCATTCAAACCATTTAATTTGTTGTGGTTTGAGGAGCCAATAATTCCTGACGACTACAAGGGTTATGGAAAAATTGCATTTGCTACAGGAATACCACTTGCTATGGGAGAGAACCTCCATACAATCTATGAATTTGAATATGCTTGCAATGACGCTTCACTCTCGTTCATTCAGCCAGATGCATCAAATTGTGGTGGCATCACTGGCTGGCTGCAGGTGGCTCAATTAAGTAGAAAATATGGATTGCCAATATGCAGTCATGGAATGCAGGAACTTCACGTTAGCCTTGTTTCCGCCCAAACTAATGCCGGATTAATTGAGGTACATAGTTTCCCAATAGACGAATATACAGCAAGACCGTTAATAGTAAAGGATGCACGCGCAGTTGCCCCAAATGATCCTGGAACTGGTGTCACGTTTGACTGGGATAAGCTGCTCGCAGCGCATGCTGGACTTATTTAAACTAAAAAAATTTAAGGGGCATTTAGCGCCCAGTTAAGCGACCGATCCAACCCTGTGGCGTGGAAACATCAGCCTCTAGTTTCTCAGTATCATGAGGGGCTTCGTCCCCTACAATACTACTAAATTTTTCAAAAAACTGTGTGGCCATTTTTTTAGTGAACCCATCGATGATCCGACTTCCCAGTTGGGCCAACTTACCACCTACATTTGCCTCAACTGAATATTCTAATTTAGTCCCTCCACTGCTTGTATCAGAAAGTATAACTTTTGCCCCACCTTTGGCAAAGCCTGCTACACCACCTTGACCTTCACCAGATAATATAAGGCTTTGGTGTTCGATCATGCCAGACAAGATCACATCACCTTTGAAGGTGGCTTTAATCGGTCCAACCTTCTGCACGACAATAGCGGAAAATCCTTCGCTAGACGAGCCCGTTAACTCCCTACATCCAGGGATGCACTGTTTCAAAACATCGGCACTCAGTAAAGCGGCCCAAACCATTGCGCGATTGGCACAGATTTCTTGGCTGTCTAAAAGTTTCACTAATTTCTCCTAATCATTAAATAAAATAAACAGGAATTTCAAATGCATCGCAACATATAAACATAAAAAAATTAATAAATATGATTCAATATTTAACGCATGGGCAACATACACCGCCATAACTACTAATCATATAATATGCGATAAAAACTGCATGTATCTGTCTTTTAGATTAGTTTGTCTACTAGACAATTTACAGATTGTCGACTATATATCATATATTTAGATACTTAATAGAAAATTATATTCGATTTAGTGAATGAGATGGCATGGCTTATCCTAAAATAAAAATACGTGCGATGCAGGCGTTTATAGCGGTTTATGAAGAACAGTCCTTTAGCCGGGCCGCAGACCGTGAAAACACCACACAATCAGGTATGTCGACTCAAGTGAAAGGTTTAGAACTAACGTTAGGGAGACAACTTCTTATCCGTGAACGTAAGAAATACCGACTTACACCCGAGGGCGAAATAATCTATCGCGAAGGTCAAAAAGTACTGAGAGCTCTCATACAAACTGAGCAAAGCGTACTTGAGTTATGCAGCAGCGTTGGCGGATTAGTCCGCTTTGGTATGATTCCTTCATTAACACGGTCCGTCCTAATACCGGGGTTAGATCAGTTTAAAACTGAATTTCCAGAAGTTGAATTATCACTTTTAGAGGAATACAGCTTCTCGCTGATGCGACGTGTTTTAGACGACGAACTAGATTTTGCACTGGTTCCATCAACAGACCTCCCAAAAGGCCTTACGGGAAAATTTGTTGGCCGAGATCGTGAAATGGTGGTTTCAAGTTCAACTATAGAAAATGGCCGTGTTCACTTAGAAGAAGTTACCCTTTCTTCTCTAGAAGGCGCACGCTTGATCGTTCCGTCTCGGTTGAATGTTAGGCGAACGCAACTTGATATACTTCTAAACAGCCATGGCATTCACCTTGCTGAGACACTCGAAATGGATGGGATGTTAGCTACTTTAGAAATGGTGGCAGCTACTGATTGGGTAGCGGTCCTTCCATCAGCTATCTGCTATCCAGACAAAGATGGATCAGTGAGACGGCTGAACCCAATCAGCAGTCCCCCAATTAGTTTGGATTATATACTAATTGAAAAGTCAGAAACGCCGCCACCTCGCGCAGCAAAACTTCTAGCAGATTGTTTGACGGACCACATTACTAAAATCCTTGCCGATTGGTCAAAAATTTTAAATATTAGAAATCTAGAAGCTTAGCATCTTAAAATATAATCCTAATACTGGTATTTTTATGGCACCATATGTCTATACAAAATGGAGAAGTAAAATGGTTGTTGGTGTAATTGGACTTGGAAATATGGGCCGCCCCATAGCTGAACACCTAAGCGACGTTGGCGAAAAGCTAGCGCTGTGGAATCGAACCGCCAAAAATGCCGAAGGAATTACTGGTAGTACAGTCCAAAAAACGCCTCGTGCCGTCGTTGAGACTGCTAATGTAATCATATCAGTTCTCGCTAATGACGCAGCTCTCACTTCAACTTATCATGGCCCTGGAGGCATACTCGAAGCTGATCTAACTGGTAAAACGATTATTGAACTTTGTACGACGTCACCCTCAACAGTAATTGCTTTAGAAATGGCCATTGAGGCCAAGGGTGGTTTATTTTTGGAATGCCCAGTTAGTGGCAACGTTGTACCAGCCCGCTCTGGCCAATTGATGGGGCTAGCTGGCGGCAAACAAGCGGCATTCGATAGCGCCCAGCCGCTGCTGGCTAAGTTAACCCGGCGCTTAGAGCATCTTGGGCCCATGGGTTCAGGGGCTGCAATGAAATTGGCCGTGAACCTTCCACTGATGGTTTATTGGAGCGCATTGGGTGAAGCAGTCAACCTGGCAATGGCACAGGGCATCAACCCGTCCCAAGCTTTGGATATTTTGTCAGATAGTTCAGGTGCTATCGGAGCAGCTAAAAAGCGCATGCAACCAATGTTAAAAATGTTAGTCAACAATGATGCCGGTGAAGTTAGTTTCAGTCTAACCAATGCAATCAAAGATATAAAGTTAATGGACAACTTAGCCAAAACTAGCGGTGGCCCTTCTGGCGTCATAAACGCCATACTTATTAAAGCAGAGGCTGCAGCAGCTGATGGCTGGTCGGACTATGACAACTCGCTTGTTGGCCTTCACAGTCACACGAAAGAAGGCTCATGATTAAAACTGCCTTAGTTGGGTTTGGCTGGTGGGGTAAGCACATTGCCCGCCGACTTATTGATAATCCTCATTTCGAATTGGCAGGTATAATTGAGCCAGCCACAGTAACGCACAAAGACATAAAAAAACTTGGGCTGAAAGTCATACCGAACTATGATCTGGCAATCTCCGACCCCGAAATCCAAGCACTAATTCTTACTTCACCAAACGATTTACATGATAGCCAAGTCGCACTGGCAGCTGATGCTGGAAAACACGTTTTCTGCGAAAAGCCATTGTCGTTGTCGACTATTGGCGCAAAAGCCAGCATCAAAGCCTGCCGCGCTGCTGGTCTTGTTTTAGGTATAGGACACGAACGTCGTTTTGAACCAGCAATCATCGCCCTACGAAAAATGCTGGACGCCGGAGAAATTGGCACCGTGATGCATACTGAGATGGCTTTTAGCCATGATAAATTAATTAGCCTTACATCCGACAGTTGGCGCACAACTAAGGCCTTTGCCCCAGCAGCAGGTATGACACAAATGGGTATTCACCTAACTGACTTGTTGATTGCATTTTATGGGCCAGTTGCGTCGTTGCACGCGATCACAGCAAACCGCAGTTTAGGATGGGAAACTGGTGACGTGGTTACGGTACAACTACAATTCAAGGCTGGTATGACTGCAACGTTACAGGCTATTTTACACACACCACATTTTATTCGCACGCATGTGTTTGGTAGTGATATGTGGGTCGAAATTCGTAATTCGACCCATCCTGATACACCCGGTGGCGAAGCTACCATGCAACGATATCGTAACATAGACGACGTCGAAACCGAGATTTTCGAGTGGACTGATAGCGTCACAGAAAATTTAGAAGCCTTTGCAGCCGCTATCCGTGGCGAGGCACCATACCCGTATTCAGACTTTGAACTTCTACACAATATCGAAGTACTTGACGCAATAGTACAATCTGCTGAATCAGGGCAGTCCGTAAAACTTTGAATTTAGCCTATATCAGAAATTCAGATAGTGACTATTGAAAGCTATAAATTGACCCCTAGCCTAAGCGCAGCTTAAGTTTGTGAAATATCAAGGGGGACAAAATGTTAGCCAATTTAAAACGGCACCGCATTTTTGATGAGCTGCGCAAAGACATTTTATCTTGTGGTTTTCAGCCTGGTGAGCAATTGCGTGAAATCACCCTTGCAGAGAAATATGGTGTATCAAAATCACCAATCCGCGATGCTTTGCAGCGACTTGAGTTTGAAGGCTTAGTTGAAATTGCACCACGCCAGGGTCACCGCATAGCACCTATTTCGATCAGCGATGCAAACGATATTTTGGATCTGCGCGAGACCCTGGAGGCTGCTGCCGTAAGACGCATAGCCGCAGATGCAAGTAGCTATAAACTAGGGGAATTAGATTTTTTTCGGACTGCTAACCTGTCGTCTTTAAAAGATTTTTCGCTTTATAACAATAACTTTCACTCAAAAATTAATAAGCTTTCTGGAAACCAACGACACTCAGAAATAATGCGCAGCCTTATGGATAATTATGAGCGTTTATGCATCATATCGCTTTCGTCCAGACGTCAGGAAGCTAAAGCTATGAACGCCGCATTGGAGGACCATAACCAAATCATCGATGCGCTGCAGTCACGCGACGGAAGGCTCGCCGCCCGCTTGTCCGTTAAACATATCAAAAAATCACACGTTCAAGTCATGCGCGGACTAAAGAATAGGCCCGTTGTTGAATAGTAGTTATACAAGATCCTGATATTTCACGGTGATGATTAAACTCAATGAGTAAGAAATTAAATTTTGAAGGCTAATGCGATGCAAACCCAAGCTATTACTGAAAGTATTGTTGTCACAGGGCAGGGTGTTGGCAAGACATTTGCCGATGGATCAGTGATTGCCCTCCAAGACGCAAATTTTGATATAAAAAGGGGGTCATTTGTTTCGCTTGTTGGTCCTTCGGGATGTGGCAAGTCTACCCTCTTGCGCCTAATATCAGGCCTTATCGCTCCAAGTACAGGGGAGATTTCGGTGCATGGAACACGGGTTTCTGGACCACGCCCAGATATTAGTATGATGTTCCAGAAAGCCACGTTGCTTGAATGGAGGACATCCATTGAGAACGTTTTATTACCAACCGAAATTGTAGGTATCCCAACCAAGGCAGACAAGAACCGCGCCTTTGACCTTCTTAAGCTCGTTGGACTAGAGGACTTTGCGTTTTCCTTTCCCGCACAGCTCTCTGGTGGAATGCAGCAACGCGTGGCACTCGCAAGGCTTTTGCAAACTGGTGCTGATATTCTCCTTCTCGATGAACCATTTGGAGCGCTTGATGAATTCACTCGCGAACATCTCAATATGGAACTGATGCGTATAGTCGAAGAGGTAGGGGCAACCACAGTTTTTGTGACGCACAATATCTCGGAAGCAATATTTTTAGCAGATCAAGTAGTTGTTATGACATCGCGGCCCGGCCGAATGGCTAAAATTATTAATATTGATCTTAAGCGCCCACGCTCTTTGTCTCTTCAGACAACAGTAGCGTTCAACAAACTGGTTGATGATGTCCGCGAAACTTTAGGTGAGATGTAATGTCCGTCCAGGATACTATTTTAACCCCAGAGGCCATTAGGCAGGCCCAACAAAAAACACGCAACCAACGGATTATGGTGCATGCCAGTATTTTTATTACATTGATTATACTATGGGAATTAGGGTCACGGATTGGCTGGCTGGACCCACTGTTTTACCCTCGCCCATCAAACATCATGAGGTCTTTTTGGCTAATCTACATTCAAAACGGCAACGTTTGGTACCACCTTTATGCTACTATGAGTCTTGTGGCGATGGGATGGGTCTTTGGATCAATCTTAGGAATTGGTCTAGGGGCCTTAGTCGGGTTTAATTCCATGTTGCGGCGTTTTTTAAAGCCTTATGTAATAGTTCTTGAGGCAACACCGAGAATTGCTGTAGCCCCTTTATTAATTGCAGCACTTGGGTTTGGCGCCAGCTCCAAGATTGCAATCATTATGTTAGTTTGCTTTTTTGCACCCTTCATTAATACTCTTTCTGGCGTAATCAATGTGGATGAAGACCGGCTTGAACTATTCCGCTCAATGCGTGCCTCTAAAATGCAAGTGCTTCGAAAGTTAGTATTTCCTGACGCTATCCCCATCATAATGGCGGGTGAACGTTTGGCACTAACAGCGGCGTTATCCGGCGCCCTTGTTGCCGAATTTATCCAGCGCGACGAAGGAATTGGGTCCCTTATTCTGGTCTACACCCGCAACTTGAATATGGCATCAGCTTTTGCATGCATCTTTACGCTTACGCTCCTGGGGTTCCTAATCTTCAGGGGGATGGAAAAGATCGACCACTATGTCGCTTTCTGGAAATACGAAAGCGGTAGAGAACGAGTTAGCGCTCAGCGTCGCAGCTCCATGGCCCAAGAAGGCGGAAGTCAATGATGTCTGATCAAAAACTCCCCAGCTCTTTTTGGGTTATTGATTTTTTATTCAAAATATTACCTCATCTAATACTGTTTGCCGTGATTATTGGACTTTGGGAAATGGCTGTTGCTACCGGCCAAATAACATCAATAATTATTCCACGTCCTAGTAAGATTGGCGCAGCTATTATCAAACTTTACATTACAGAGGGAACAATCTACCGCCACTTTTTTATTACTTTAACAGAATCTGTGGTTGGATTTCTGATTGGAGCCAGTGTAGCTATAACTCTGGCCGTTTGTTCTTCGTTATCAGAAGTTTTCAAGCGGTATGTTATTCCTTATGCAATCGTATTGAACGTAACACCCGGGATTGCACTCACCCCAGTCATCATTGCTTGGTTCGGGTATGGGATGGGATCTAAAATTGCGCTAGCGGCAATTATCTCGTTTTTTCCAATCTTCGTAAACACGCTGACAGGACTTATTCAGATGGACGAAGAACGTGAGGAATTATTCCAGTCATTGGGAGCTACTAACTATCAGGTTTTTAGTAAATGCCGTGTTCCAGCAGCACTTCCTTTAATGTTTGCCGGCCTAAAGATTGGCTTGACGACTGCCCTTATCGGCGCCGTAGTCGCCGAATTTGCACAAGCTACAGATGGCGTTGGCGTCTTGATGAGCCGCTTCTCGTTCCAACTGAACATGGCGGCATCACTGGCTACCCTACTCAGCATGACCTTAATTGGCCTTTTACTATTTTATACTATGGAATTTCTTGATGACCAGATTGTTTTCTGGCGTCGCGAAAACCGCCGCGCGGCAGCGTCACGCGCTCGGGCTCGAGTCTGGAAGAAACAACTCGACAACATATGACGTCCATAAATAATTTTCTGGGAGGAAATAAAAATGAAAATATTTAAGACAATAATGTTCTCTACGGCTTTAGCCATTACGGCAGCGCCCAGTCTACTTTTTGCGGCTGATACAACGGTGACAGTAATCAAACCAACACCGCGATCAGCAGTTTTTTTTCCACTCGTAGTAGGTGAAGCACTTGGCTATTTCGCCGATGAGGGGGTCTCTGTTAAACTATTACCCTCCGACACCTCTATCCCCTATGTTGCGTTTGTTCAAAACGGTCAGGCTGATCTGGCCATGCTTGACACGAATGAGACAATTAACGCAGTACTGGCAGGCGCTAATATCAACACAGTTTACGAAGTTATGCAGAAAGCACCTGAAGGCATTGCTGTACTAGCGGGCGGTAAATACACCACGATGAAAAGCCTTGTCGGTACTACAGTAGGTTTAGTCTCTGACCGCGATCGCTCGTTCCTTCAAGCAGCCCTCGACATTGCAGGCTACACAATCGAAGATGTAAAGACCGTTGTTTTAGGCGAAAGCGGGCCAACGCTCGCCGCTGCTATCCGTGATGGAAAAGTGTCGGCAATTTCTGGTTCGGTATTTGATTGGGCCTCCCTTGTAGCCAACGGGATCGAACTTGGTTCAGTCACGCCAGAAGAGCTGCTGGCCAGCCCGGCCAATACCCTTGCCATAAACGCGGCCACGATCGAGGAAAAACGCGACGCAATGGAAGGCTTCTTTCGCGCTTGGTCAAAAGGCATGCATGTAGGTGCAGTAAATCCGGGCGCCGTCGAAGCGATGCTTCGTAAGGCTGTCCCTGAAGAGTGGGAAGTTGAGGCAGCAGGAATGGGCTTATTTGAGGGCGTTCTGCCTATGAATATCTCAACAACCCCACGCATGGGTGACCTGCAGTCAGACGTATGGACCAATGTGCAACCGCGCATGCTATCGTCTGGCGCAATTGAGAAGTTGGTCGATGTATCTACCTTCCTAAATGATACCTACATCGACGCCGCCAATAACTTTGATAAAGCCGCTGTCGAAGCTGATGCAGCCGCTTGGTTAACAGCAAACAAGTAGCACTTTGATCGAGAGTTACTAATCAAACTACTGCCGAGAATCTGGTCGGCAGTAGTATTTTCTTCTAACAAATAATTCAACAGGATCCGATCCATGACACATTCCACAATTGACACACAAAAAATGGGTAAGGCTGTAAATCGCTATGGGCCAACAGCTGCACGCCCTAAACTAGAAAGTCCTGGTAGGATTTCAACCGTTACCGTGGATAGCCATGCGCACGTCTTAATTCCAGAAGCCGCAAAATATATGGGGCCACACGTTGACACCAAACGCATCGCGATGATCCAGTATGCCAACGAATACACCAACGTAGTTAATGCTCAGCAGGAAGCTGACCGTGGCCCCGTCGCAATGCAAGACATCGAAGACAGAATGCGCGTTCTAGACGCGCAAGGTATAAACATGCAGATAGTCGCACCGCCCCCACCACAATGCTATTACCAATCACCAATTGAACACGCCTCTGTGGCAAGCCGGATGGTCAATGATGGAATGGCTGAATGGGTTGGCCATAATCCTGACCGTTTCGCAGGTCTTGGCACTGTGCCTTTGCAAGACCCCAACGAAGCAGCAATAGAGCTTGAGCGTGCGATGGGTTTGGGCCTTAAAGGCGTGATGCTTCTTACTAATATGGATAGCGAAGAGATCAGCGCCGACCGTTTTCGCCAATTCTGGAAGAAGGCGGAAGATCTAGGTGCAGTTGTTATGATCCATCCAAATGGCTTTACCGAAGGTGCGCGTTTTAGCGAATACTATTTCCAAAACGTCATAGGCAATCCGCTCGAGACAACGACAGCGCTACACTACATCATCTTCAACGGTCTTCTGCGCGATATGCCAGACCTAAAGATTTTTGCTGTACATGGTGGCGGTTACCTTCCGTCGTATTCAGGCCGAATCGACCACGCATGGGGAGCCCGCAAGGACTGCGAAGTAGACCTGCCAGAACCGCCTAGCAACTACCTCAAAAAGATTTGGATCGATAGCGTAGTGTTCACCAATCATCAACTTGAGTATCTGGTTAAGCAGTACGGTGCGGATAAGGTCATAATGGGTAGCGACTATCCATTCGATATGGCTGATTATGACCCCGTTGAGCATATAGTAAGCTCAAACTTATCCAACGAAGACAAAGCCAAGGTCGCAGGCCTTACGGCCCAGAAACTCTTTGGCCTCGGCTGAAACTTGGGTCTCAACTGAAAATAGGTAGGTCATGAAATGAAAGTTGGGATCATTGGTCTGGGCATCATGGGTAGCGCCTATGCCAAAAACTTATTGGATGCAGGGATCTCAGTTATAGGAGCTGACCCTGAAACTCTTGGGCGAGAACAGCTTTCTAACATAGGTGGCATAAGCCATTTGGCGATTGGAAAATGGATAAAAGACTGTAATATAGTAATTATTTCTGTTGCCTCGACCGAGGCCTTGGCAACAGTAGCCAAAGCACTTGCAGAGGTCTTGGAGCCTGGCCAGATAGTTATGGAAACTGGAACTTTTGCTATGATCGACAAGCTTGCGGCAAAAGCGTCAATAGAGGTAGGTGGGGCAATTCTGCTTGATACGCCTGTAAGCGGAACAGGTAAGCAAGCGGCAACAGCCGATTTGGTCATCATGGCGTCTGGCGAAATCCAAGCTATAGCTCTCGCCAAACCTTACATGGAACATTTATCTCATACTATTATTGAGGCAGGTGACTTTGGGGCAGGTTCAAAACTAAAGTACATAGCAAATCATGCGGTTGCATTGCACAATTGCGCAGCGGCGGAAACACTCCACTATGCAGACTCGCTTGGTGTGGATAGAGATGTAGCCTACCATATGTTATCGAAGGGTGCGGGACAGTCAAAGATGCTTGATTTACGAATGCCATTGATGATCTCAGGCAGTTACACACCTGCGACAGCACATATGGCTATGTTTAAAAAAGACCTCTCCATTATCTCTGCAGACATACTCAGCCAGGGCATCACCACACCAATGTTTGACGCGGTGTCTAACCTTTACAACCAAAGTTGGGCAATTGTTTCCGAAGAATCTGATACAGCCGCTATTTTCGAAGTCTATCGCAACATAGATGGTAAAATATGAGACCTATTTTTGGTATGGAGAGTAGGTTAAATAGCAAATTTTGATCCGTTTTTTTTCGAACTTAACTTTGGCACAAAGCCTTACTCTTACTATAGGCATAGTTGCGCTGATTATTGTAATTTCGACATCAAATGCTTCGTTTCAGGTCTTTGCTATATCGGTTGCAGGAATCACATTATTTGCAACACGGAGCCTACCAGAAGTAACTACTGCACTTTTTATTTTCATAGCTTTTATGGCGATTGATGTGGCTCCTTCAGAAGTCATCTTCTCAGGTTTTGCGACAGGTGGTTTCTGGCTTCTAGTTGGGGGACTAGTGATCGGAGCGGCGATTACATCATCAGGTCTAGGTAATCAAATAGCACAGTGGGCCTTTGCATATACTGGCAATTCCTATGGACGCGCAGTTTGGTTTCTGTCCATCACAGGTCTTATTTTAGGAGCCCTTGTTCCATCCGCCATTCCAAGGGTCATTGTGATGATGCCAATCACGCTAGCATTGGCCGGAGCAATGGCCATGCAACCTGGGTCCCGCCATCACACTGGCCTATTAATGACTGCCGTGATGATGACACTTGTGCCAACTTATGCCTTTATTACTGCCAATCTTCCAACAATTATAGAGATAGGAGCAATCGAAATTCTCTATAATCAACACATCACTTATGGGGCATATTTAATCCAAAACGCCCCAATTAATATTCTGCGATTTATCGTTTTATTCATTATGCTGTTAGCTTATGCCCAAAAAACGGCAGCAACCGAGACACTGCGTAGCTGCATAGAGCCTTTAAGTTTAACACCAAAACAGCGAAGACTTTTGGTCGTGCTGACCTGCGCTATAGCTTTATGGGCGACAGATACTTTGCATGGGATAGCTCCAGCTTGGGTTGCACTGGCAGCTGCCGTGGTACTACTAGTGCCAGGGTTTGGAGTTTTTACTAAACAAGCCATGAAAACTGAAATTGACTTTTCTATCGCCTTCCTGATTGCTTCAGTTTTTTGTATTAGTGCGGTAATGACCGAAATTGGACTTGGTATACAAATTTCTGACTTGGCAACGACTACTCTGGCGCTGGGTCAAACCAGCAGTCTATGGGATTTGGTTGCTATCGTTGGGTTTTCCTCAGCCTTGTCACACCTGACAATAGCGCCAGCGGCCGCCATTGTGTTGGCCCCATTGGCGACATCGATGAGCGAAGCCACTGGGTGGTCCGTTAATGCTGTAGCAATGGCTCATAATATTGGATACTCAACAACCTTTATGCCTTATCAATCGCCCCCACTGCTCATCGGAATTGCGTTAGCGCAGATACCTATCGGAGCACTCACCCGCTTGTGTTTAGTATCATCCGTAATAACAAGCATTATAGGGGTTCCACTAACTTGGCTTTGCTGGCTCTTGCTAGGTGTAATATAGGTAAAACCTTCGGTATTATTTATCTTTGACTGCGATATAAGTTTTTGATGTTATCAAACTATATAAGTGGCCAATTCAAACGAAGGCTAATAACTGTATGATACAAATAGAATATTTAGGACTTCTTACATGATTATTTCCACCAAATCCTTCAGTGATTTTGGTCGATGCTATTGACTGACCCAGCACTATTTTGGGTGGCTGCATTAGCATCAGCGTTCTTTGTGGGCGCCAGTAAAGGCGGACTGCCTATTATCGCTTTGCTGAGCGTGCCAACTTTGTCTTTGGTAATGTCTCCAATGCAGGGCGCCGCACTTTTATTACCAGTTTATTTAGTAAGTGATGTCTTTGGGATATGGATATACAGCGCGTCCTTTTCTCGCCGCAACCTAGTAATTCTGATCCCAGCTGCGGCGCTTGGCGTCTTTGCAGGCTGGCTTCTCGCAGGAGACACTGATGAAGATGTGGTGCGAATTATGATCGGTTGCGTCGGCCTGACGTTTTTGGCAATGCGTCAGCGCAGTAGATACTTAGGCGACCGAAATCCAAAAACAGCAAATATTGCGCGTGGGCTAATCTGGGGCAGCGTGTCTGGGTTTACTAGCTTTGTATCACATGCGGGTGGGCCAGCTTACCAGCTCTATGTCTTGCCACAGCAGCTCTCAAAACTAGTATTTGCAGGAACAGCAACGATACTTTTTGCACTCATTAACATTATGAAAGTACCCCCTTACCTTGCGCTTGGTTTAATTGAATGGGGTGATATGCGTATAATCGCAATTCTCTCGCCCATGGCTATATTTGGAGCTTGGATTGGATACTTATTGACAAAATTAATTCCACAGCCAACCTTTTTCATTTTTGTCGAAATCGCACTTTTTTTAGTATCAGTCAATTTAATCAGGGTAGGATTGCAAAGTGTATGGATTTAGAAGCCGACCATACTCTACTAAAGTAGTTAGCTAAGTTAATTAGCTAAAAAATTATATTAATTCAGCAGATGAATGTAGCGCAGACACTGCCCAAATCGTAATTAGGTCTGGGTAATTATAAAAACCTTACTAACTCATCAATGCTACCAGAGCATGGCGGCTTAGCGGTAGCCGATCTGGTACAACTCGAAGCACATTTCGCACAGCATTGACCACCGCGGCACCCGCAGGACCAGAAGAAATCTCGCCTGCTCCAAGGGGATCTGCATCCTGCGGTCCAATAAGACGTGTTTGCATACGAGGCACCTCAGAAAACTTTAGAATTGGGTAATCCTCCCAGCTCTGCGTTAGATTTTTTCCACCAGAAAAGCGCACTTCTTCTTTAAGAACCCAGCTGATCGCCTGCACTATCCCACCCTCAATCTGATTAATAGTACCATCAGGATTTATTGCCTCGCCAACGTCAGCTGCAGACCAAACATCAGTAACTTTGATCTCGTCACCAACCACGACCCGCGCAATGCAGGCTAAATATCCAGCACTATTTTTATAGCGCGCATATCCAAGACCAAACCCAACATCATCAATACGCTGACAGCAGCCTGCCATGTCACCTACCGCTTCGATCACCGCAATTGCGCGTACATCATCAAGATGCGCTAACCGGTAGGCAATTGCATCTTCGCCTGCCGCTTCCGCGCAACTTTCCATTAATAACTCCAGCGCAATGATATTAGTGAACGCCCCCAACCCACGCATAGCGCTACTCCGATAAGGCACCACAGCCGGACGATCGCGCACAATACACACAGCAGGAATTACATAGCCTGGAACGGCATTACGATCAGCACCACCTTGCGGTTGTGGTGCATCATTACCAGGCCCCATCGTCATTGGACGGGACAGGAATTGCTGCGCGCGCAGGTTTGGCTCATCCGTCCCTGAAGGCCGCGTCGAATGGGGTGGACTAACGACATGTGCATTATAAGACATGATGTGCCCGTCGCTATTAAGCCGTGCAGTCATCCGTGTTTTCATCGCTGGACTCAGAGGTGCGTGCAGGAATTCATCCTCCCGTTGCCAAAGTGCGCGCACGGGACACCCTGTGCCGCGGGCCATCAACGCAGCATCAAGTGCAACATCATCCGAGCTGTTGTGCCCATAGCACCCGGCCCCCGGCGCAAAGATTACCGTGATCTGTCCCACTGGATGATTTAAAACGCGGGCGAGAGAGGTTTTGAGTGCAAAGACGTTCTGACTGTGGGCCCAAACTGTCAAAGAGTCACCTTGCCAATGCGCAACAGCACAGGAAGGCCCTATAGAAGCATGGCTTAGTACAGGTTTAGTCAGTGTAATACTAATTTCTGTAATCCCAGCGCCTAGATTGTCACTATTATAAAGTTTTTCGCTCTCACTAATAGCACCATCGAGGCCATCTACTGGATGGACTTCACCTACGCTAGTGTTTGACCATCTGATCCCATTGGCGAGCCGTCTTGCCTCAGTCAATGCTGTGTATTCATCTTGCGCTACAACAGATAGGAATTGGCCATCACATACTAGTGTAGCACCATTACTCAGTTCAGGAATTGCATCCGCAATTGACGTCAGACTGGGTGGCTGGATAACGCGACCATGTAACATGCCATCCAGCGTCATATCATGCAACAAATAACCAGCATTCATCCGTGCCGAGAGATCGACGCGTGGTGCAGAAGTTCCTGTGATCCGCCGATCAATAGCAGATTTAGGTTCTGCATAATCTATAGCGACCACAAACAAGTCTACCGAACGGGAAAGGCTGGCATAGCTTAGACTTGTCTCTAGGCCATCTTTGAAGATACCGCCTGCACGCACTGTCAGAGCGCTGGCTGTTGTCTGGAGCAAGCCAGCAGCAGTCTCCAACATCAGAGCACGCGCCGCGGCACTTGCAATGCGAATAGACTGACCACCAAATGTGATCGAAAGGCTACCCACTGTGGGGCCCTCAGCCGGAGAAATCTCTGAATGGCCTTGGATAAGGTTAATGGTGTTCATATCTATGTCAAGTTCGTCAGCGGCGATTTGGATCAATGCTGTTGCTATACCTTGCCCCAGTTCAACCCTTCCCGACAACAAGTCAACGCCACCCATTTCTGTAAATGACAACCAGTCACTAATCAGAGGAAATGCCTGAAGCGGCGGTGGAATAAAGGCTACGCTCATAGCGTTCCACGCAGAGCAACGACATCGGCAATTGCAGCAATAATCCTGCCGTGCGCACCACAGCGACATAGGTTCGCATCAAGTCCCAAGCGGATCGCATCCACTCCGTCACCTGCATCAATCATCGTTGCGGCCCGGATCAAAATACCTGGCAGACAATAACCACATTGACCAGCTTGATGGTGCAAGATTGCTGCGACAAGCGGATGATTTTCTGCAAAAACCCCTTCAACAGTGCCAACAGTTTTACCGTCCACAGCTGACAGCGGTAGGTTGCAGGATGTGACAGGCATGCCATCAAGCGTCACGGTACAGGCACCGCAATGGCCCTCACCACAGCCCAGCCTCGTACCTTTGTGATTAAGTGCGCCGCGCAGTGCAAAAAGTAGCGGCATCGACCCAGTTCCATCAACGCAGACATCTCTACCATTAAGAATAAATCTCACTGTTTGGTTCATACGAACATTCCTAAATAACACCACCAGACATAGGTTATGGGTACACCAAGCAGAGCCATAGCAACTGCAAGCCACAAACAGACGCGAAACAGCGCATCCATTGGAATCTGTGCCAACGCCATAGCAATAATTAGTGGGGGCGCCTGATATGGTAAAAGTGGTGTACTGATACCGACTACTTGCGCCATTGCAATCGTTTCAATATCCCACCCCGTTTCAGCGGCGATTGCACCAGCTAAAGGTGCGAGCATAGCAGGTGCAGCTGGAGCAGTTGTTAGATGAGATAAAAACATTGAAATACCAGACACAGCGTAAAGATCTCGAAAATCACTACCCTGCCCCAAGCCTATAATAGGAATAAGCCTATCAGCAACAACAGCCCCAAGCCCCGTATGCTGTGCGACTGCGCTAATCGCAAATACCGCCACAAGAAAGAATGCAGGAGACATGTCAATCTTCGTCTTCATGACAGTCGAACCTAGTATACCAATACTCGGCACCAAAAGGACTGCGGCCAATGACAAAGCTATCCACGCCGGTGAAATACCATGTAATGTGTCCGACACCCAAAACAGAATCGCCACACCTAACAAAATTAGTAACCGAATCTGCACAGACGAGAGCGGTGTAGGCACATCCAGTGATGATAATTTGTCAGATCGCGCTGGTGCAAAGGGTAACATAAGAGCAAGTAATGCAACGAAGCGTACTGCGTTGGCAGGGGCCTGTTCAATGAAATAACGCGAGTATGAAGGCTGGATGTCGTAGAGAGTTTCAAACGCACCAGAGAGAATAATCGTTGGAAGATTAGCTGTCAAAATAGCATATGTCGGCAAAAGTGTTGCGATTGCACCAGTTACAGTCAACCCTATATGACCCCGCGACCCTATTTTGTAACCCATTGTTTTGGACAACGACAAGGCGATCGGCATCAATATTATTATTCTTGGTATCGCAGACGGCACCAAAAGCCCCAATCCCAGACCACTCAGTGCCAGCAAAAAGGCAGCCTTAATATATGAATTTCCAGTTTTTTGAAAAATACGAAGTGCAAACTGCATGCCCAGCCCGGTCGTAGATATAGCGGTGCCAATGATTAGCCCCGCAAACAAAAGCCAAAACCCACCGTTCGAAAACCCGGAAAATATAATGGCAGTAGGCGCTGCTGCAATGGCGATAAACGCAAGCAGACACCCTAATGCTGTAACTACTTCTGGCAGAATACGCGTAGCAAAAAGCGCAAGTGCTAATGCAGAAATTGCGCTGATACGGACTAATACATCTGCGTCATGTGTGGTCAGCATGACCGCTGTCAAAAGGGCGGCAAAGCCCAAAACAATACAGCTCGATATAGTAATTTTAGGCATCACCATATTATGATGTTCGCTCAACTAGTTTTGATTTTAAGATAGGCAAAACAAAAAAACTTACTAGTTTATATGCTGGACTAATCAAAGTGACCAAACAAGAAAAAACCCAAAATTCTTTATAATAGACTCTCAAAATAAATGCTTTATTCAAGTAGCTTTCGCCTTCTACTGAGCCACAAAGTTCTAAACGAAGAAACCTTAAATTGTATTTGGTATGACCAACCTCACTTCTGATGGAATCCGCAAAGATTTATTTATACCATCGAGGTATTCAACAGTGGCAAAAGCCAGGTCAGTCTTACCAATATTTTCGACCGAATGTAGCATATATTCCCCTGGACCATAGTGATAGTGCTTGGTTTCTCCAATGTAATGGACCGAGTCTCGGACCTCACCAGATGAAAAATACCCACGCGCCATACCTATATTTAGTGCTGACCAAAAGTATGGATTAACGTGCCTATGAAATCCACACCGCGACCCGACAGGAATGTGCAAGTGCCATACCCTTACTCGACTAGTTTCAGATACCAGGGTAGTGCCCACACAACCATTATTAAAGTTAGCCAACATCTCCTCATACAGACCCACTGGCCAATGGGCAAAGGCTGCAAAATTGGAGTTAGTTGCAATATGGTCGTCACCGTATTTTGACATTAGCAGTGCAGCCTCCAGTTTATTCAGTGTTTCAAACTACCAAGCAATAAAGAGTATCGGACTATGAATAGCCAATCTTGTTTTATCAATAATATGCTAAACATAGATATATTTAACAGCAAGGTTTTCTATATCAAAAATTATCAGTTTTAAATTATACTACCAAGTAACATAGAAAATTCTTTAAAAGAAAAACGCTTTCCACTGCTGTCGTAGCAATTAGTATAAATTTACTACCCGTTTAACCGCTAGCCAAACCATATTTGTAGATCAAATTAGTGGACAATAACGAAAGTAATAACTATTTTATATTTACAAATACTAATTCGTAAAAACTGATGAATTTATGACTTTTAGAAAGTTTGGCATCAGAAAATTAGATGATGGACCAAACTAGTTATAAATTTGAGTGATTAAAAGTTTGTCCAAGGTAGAAGCGCGATTCTGGGTTACCGTGACTATATAGCAAGAGAGCCAAATTCTACCAAAACACGGATTGGGAAAAGTACCCAACTTAAATTCTACAAAGCTCAAAAAAGTACTCGGTATCCAAGAAATTACGAGCCATATTTAAAGTCACTTAAGCAGTGTAAGTTTGCAACCTCACCAACCGCCTTAATCAAACGCGAAAGCCGTTGGCCAACCCAACCAAGCTGAACAGTGCATATAACTTCACCTTAGCAGTAGTCACCAACGGCAACGGGTCTGCTAACAAAAAGTAGCTGCCCCTTAGTATTTACAATCCAGCTAAAAATTAGGACTATAAAAATATGAATTAAAGAGCGGGAACTACCATGGTTGATCTGTACACTTGGACTACGCCGAACGGCCGCAAGGTCTCAATCCTACTTGAAGAACTGCAAATTCCCTATAAAGTTTATTCTATCGATATATCCAAAGATGAGCAGTTTGCGGCTACATTTTTGGAGATAGCACCAAATAATAGAATTCCAGCAATCGTTGATCAAGAAACAGGTATTCAGTTAATGGAAACTGGTGCCATAATGATGTACCTTGCAAACAAACATATGAAATTTAGATGTGAAGGCGACGAATACTGGCGCATGATCGAATGGTTGATGTGGCAGATGGGTGGCCTTGGCCCAATGCTTGGGCAGGTACACCATTTTGTTAAATACAACAAAGGTAAATCTAAATACGGCGAGATGCGTTATTCAAGAGAAGGACACCGTCTTTACCGTGTGCTAAACGAGCGCCTTGCAGGTCGTAATTTCATCGCTGGCGAAGGAAAGGGTATGTACTCAATCGCTGACATGGCCTGTTGGCCTTGGGTTTCTCGTTTTGAGTGGCAGCAAATTGATCTAAACGAATTTTCTAATTTACGCGATTGGTACATTCGCATTGCTGAACGACCTGCCGTACAAAAAGGTTATTCTGTTCCTAGATTTACGACTGAGGTGCCAATGCCATGACTAACCATAAAAGTGAATACCGCCCCTCCATCCATCGCTTCGCGCTCGGCGATGCATTCGTAACAACAATTCAAGACGGAGCTCATCTCCGCCAGCCAATTAATCCACCCTTCTTGATGGATAAATCCGATGCTGAGATCACAGAAATTGCCTCGGTAAACAACCTTCCTCCTAACGGTTTTGAAAACTCTTATTCTCCAACGGTAGTTACCATCAGTGGGCAAACTATTTTGTTTGATACCGGTTTTGGCAAAATGGGCCACAATAATAATGCAGGCAATCTACGCCGCCGTTTAGGCAAAGCAGGCTATGCCCCAGAAGATATTGAAGTGGTAGCATTTACGCATTGCCACCCCGACCATATTGCGGGGATCATGGAAGAAGGCGTACCAGCCTACCCTAATGCGCGCTATGTTATTGGCCGACACGAATACGATACTTGGAAAGAGGGTTCAAAAATTCCACCACAACGTGCGCAAAACCGCGAGATGTTTCTAAATCTTCTTCCTCAGCTCGCAGATAGGATGACATTTGTCGAAGACGGTGACGCCATCATTCCAGGACTAACCGCCGAGGCGGCCTTCGGTCATTCTTTAGGGCATATGATGTACCGCGCCGAAAGTGCAGGAAAGTCGCTACTGATCTGGGGAGACGTTACCAATCATTATGTTTTTTCACTACAGTTTCCTGAAAGCACTGTCGGCTTTGATGACAACAAAGAAATGGCCATCAAAAGCCGCAAACGAGTATTAGACATGGTCGCAACTGATGGGCTCCTGGTCAGCGGATATCATATGCCGTTCCCCTCAGTCGGCTATGTTGAACGCCACGGTAATAGCTTTCGCTGGACGCCTGCCAGCTACCAACTACGTATGTAATCTCAAATTAATGGCTGGGCAGACTACATGACGGTACCGCATGCAATAAGGACCGTAATTAGTTTATTGAGGTTATCGTGATTTAGGTTGCTAGCTACATTATAAACTAAAAATTCAAAAACTTCCTAGCCAGCATAAAAGAATTTAAAATAACTACTGACCCCATAAGTAGAAACCGTACGAGAAAAAGTGGCTAGTCAAAAGTGTCATGTTACCCTTAGGTCATCATAAGGTGTAGCTACCCACCTACTGTAACCAGTCCGAATTGAGATATTTTTATGCCATGTCATGACCCGCGGATACTGCACTAAAAAATCAGGATAAAGATCCATAATCCTGTAAAATAAACTACCAATTGCAACATCAGCCATCGAGAATTCAGAACCTGCGATATATGAGCGCCCGTCAGCCATCCCACTTTCTATTATTGTCAAGCCAGACTTTAACCCTTTTAAATGTGTTGCCAGAACCGCTCCATCCTGCTCTTCTGCCACTATACGGACCCTTTGCCAAAACATGCCAATAAATGATGGCTGAAACGTAGTAGAACTAAATTCCATCCAAATATCGACCTGGGTAGGTACAATTTTAGGGGCTAAATATCGAAGGATTGCATTACTTTCCCAAATAACCTCCGAGCCATTTTGCAAGACTGGGACCCGAGGCGCCGGTGTAAGTGCTTTAAACTCTGGCGCATCAAGCCCACCATATTTTCCCGCAACAATGCGGTGCTCATATGGAAGTCCAAGTTCTTCCAACGCCCAAAGCACCTTTTGTACATTAACAGAACTTGGACGACCCCAAAGGATCATTTGATCGCTTGGGGATTAATCGGAGATCCAGCAGCTCCAGGAATGTGAAGCGGTGGTGCTGTGAAAAAGAACTCATAGACACCGTCTTCTTCGCAATCCTCTGCCAATTCTTTAACATAAAAAATTTCACCCATGGAAATTCCAATTGCTGGAATGACAACCCAGTGCCACGGTTGGTTAGCTTCATCTGTTTCATTTGGGCGCACCTCGCAACCCCAGGTATCAGCACAAATAGCTGCAATATCGTACTTTTTGATCCAATGTGCTGTTTCAAAAGCAAGCCCAGGTGCGTCTCCACCTGCGTAACCAGCCCAATCGTCGGCCGCAAGACATCGCTCCTGATGCCCTGTTCTTACAATTACAAAGTCTCCCTTTCGAATATCAACCCCCTGCGCTGCAGCACAGGAATCTAGGTCAGCATTAGTAATTGGATAACCATCGGGCAAACTATCAAGACCTTTCCAACGAGCCACATCCAGCAAGATACCGCGGCCAACCATCTTATCACGTACATTTTCAATACCGAGGTGCTTTGCACCATTCACCGTCACATCTGTTGCCGGAAAACCATTGTACATCTTATCATCAAGAAAAATGTGACAAAGCGCATCCCACTGCGTACTGCCCTGGCACGGGAGGTTAATAGCATCGTCAGCATATCGCAAATAAGCCTTCCCATCACCGTCTTGCTCACCGGTCACAGCGTCAGTACCCGTTGCCATCATCTGGTGGATCATGTTCCAACGGCCGCCAAACAAGCCCGACTGAATTTTCTCTTTTAAGTTAAGGCCAAGCGCAAAAGCTTTACCCTTTTTAATTAATCTGCCAGCAGCAACAATGTCATCCGGAGAAACATTGTTCAGGGTTCCGATCTGATCTTCATCTCCCCAGCGTCCCCAGTTAGATAACTCCTTAGCCGTATCATAAATATCTTGCCGTGTCAGCTTCGCCATTTGTTTCTCCACTCACTATAGGTTGCTTACTTATCGAATGAAAAATTAATTTTACTTAACTGTCAATAGTCTTGCCAGAGGTTGTTGATCATGTTTTTATCGATAGATAACTTATTAGAAAGGTGATGTGTGCGATAATGGATCAAGAGACAAAGACGTTTGATATTATCTTTGAAGGAACTGGCACTAGTACTGGAAAAATGCGTAATGACATAAAGGTACACTTTGCTACGATGGATGAGACTTTTGAGCTAGCTACTGATGAAGGTCCTTTTCATGGTGGCGATGGCACAGCACCCCCTCCACTGGCATTGTTTACAGCAGCGTTAACAGGGTGCATCATGACCCAGATTAGGGCGTTCTCCAAGCGGCTCAAAGTACCGGTTGGCCAAGTGACGGTAAAAGCAAAGCTGCATTGGCGCGGTGAACAAATCGGTCGTGAGCCTTACACGACATCGCCTGTAGGGTTTGACCTTGATATTGACTTTGACAGCAGCGCAAATAAAGACGACCAAATGCGTCTGCTTGAGGCAGCCAAAAAAGGTTGTTTCATTGAAACTACGCTGATGCAGGGACTAAACGTTGGCCACCGCTTACAAATCGACGGAGACTGGCACGATGCTTAGAAAGCAGATATGAAACATACAAAAGTACCTCAAACAGATTTGCCTAAACGCAAACGGCTTTCTTCTGTCGAGCGGCGTCAAGACTTTATAAATCAGGCAATTGAATTTTTTGCTGAAGAAGGCTTTGAAAGTTCAACTCGTGGGCTAGCCAAAAAGCTTGGTGTCACCCAACCACTACTTTATCGCTACTTCCCATCTAAAGATGATTTAATTTCTGAAGTCTATGACGCCGTATACGTCAACCGATGGCGATCTGAGTGGGAACCACTTTTACGCGACAGATCACGTACGCTAACGGAGCGCTTAAACACTTTTTATAATATCTATACCGATGAGATTTTTAATCGAGAATGGATGCGAATCTACCTCTTTTCAGGTCTAAAAGGGGTAGATATTAATCGCCGCTACATGCAACTTGTGCGTCATCGTATATTAGAACCAATTATCATAGAATCCCGTGTTGAGTTCAACTTACCTGACCAACCCACCCGCGACTGCGAGGTCGAATTTGCCTGGATCATGCACGGAGGTATTTTTTATTATGGTGTCCGCGATCTAATATATCAAAGCATACTTTCAACCGACAAAGAGCGCGTTATTGCTGACGCAATTGCCGCATTCGTCGCAGGGCTAAAAATAAAACTAATCCGGGACCGGGACACCTAAAGGCGAAGCAGTTTTTCAATTACTGAGGTGGCCTTTAATTTATGTAACAATTAAATTTAACTACAATTTTTAAAGAAATAAATAAACTGTGATTTTAGCTGAGTTACAAAAAATAATAGAAAGATGATGCCAGCATGATCATTCAAGCTGGCATTATTTTAAGCAATCCCTTCAATTTTTCGAGACTCGTGAACCGAGGGCCGGGCTTTCATCCGCTCATAATGCGCTTGCAGATTCTTTGGCAAGGTCCAGCCAGCTACATCGACGGCCCAATACTCGTTGTAATAAAGCGCAGCATCTGCAATCGAGAAATCACCCATTAAATATTCTTTACCCGCCAGCTGAGCGTCTACAATGTCAAGCGCACCAAGCATCGCAGTTTTGCCACGAGCACGCACTAACTCTTGCCCAATAGGATCCTCTGAATAAGCGTCTGGGCGTCGCCACATGCGCCATGATAGCATATGAACAGTGCCTACTATGAAATCTAAGGCCTCTATCGTACGCACAATTCCTTCCGGATCAGTCGGCATCAACTTTTTGTCTGGGTTGGTCATGGATAACCACATGGCTATGGCTGCAAATTCGGTAAGAACACTACCATCTTGGCGCACCAGCGCTGCCACTTTGCCCTTTGGGTTGAGCGCTTTATAATCTGGTGCTTTTTGTTCACCTTTAGAAAAATCTACTATGCGTAAATCATATGGTATTCCTGTCTCTTCCAATAAAACATGGATTCCTATTGAACAGGTTTTTTTAGCGTAGCAGAGGGTTGTCATATTTATGTTCCTTTAGTCGTTTTTGTTATTTTGCCCAAAATTAGCATTAATCTCTATTGTAAATAAACGTTAGTATTATCCTCTATCAAACCAATGTCCCACGAGCAGGATAGCTATTGTCGGTAGCAAATTGCACTTTTGACAATAAAAACTGCACATCAGGGCGAGACCAGGGCATATTGGATATATCTATCAGATACAGACGCCCATCCGGACGAACCCAAAAAAGCCCTGGCTCTGCAAACTGGATATTCTCGGCCGCTTTAATCGCAGAAGTCAAATAAAGACCCCAGTTTCGAGCATCTTGGACCGTCGCACCATATGCTAAGTCGATGTTTTCCAACTCCCAGTCGGACTTGGTCTGGGTTGCTCGGTCCTCTGGATCCATTGACACCGCAACTACCGTAACACCGGCGTCAGCTGCCATATCAATCAAACCATTTAACTTATTCAGGTAAGTTTTACAAACTGGACAATGCAACCCACGGTAAAATATCACCATCGTAAAGTGCTTAGGAAACTGCTCTGCAAGCGTCCATGTCCCACCACCAACCAACGGCAACGAGAGCGCCGGCGCTTGAGAATCTGGTATCAGTTTTTTTGTCATAATTATTCCAATGTGTTTATTTAATTGTGCTTGCAAGCGGTCGAGTTGTCCATTTTTCTGTAATTGACATGCCTGAAGCACGAAAAACTTTGGCAACAGGGCAGTACTTTTCAAGTTCTGATTTAATTATAACCATTTGTGATTCTGAAGCATCTGTTTCAACAATTATATCGAGAATGACGTCGTTGAATGGAACTTCTACCTCTTCTTCCAGCACAGTTCCAAGTCTATTAAACTTGTAGGACATGCCGATCTCCATATCCCCAAAGGTCACTCCAATTTTATGTGCTATCTTTTTAGAAATTACATTGGTGCAGCCAATCAACGCCGACATCATTGTCTCAGTCGGCGATGGTCCAAGGTTTGTCCCGCCACGTTCTAACGGCTCATCAATGATGTTATAGACATCCCTAACCCGCACGTGACTACGCGAGTGGGTCTGGCCAACCCCGGATTGCCGGGCGACTATAGTAGTTTTTTGTTTGATTTGGGCCACTGCACAACTTCCTCACTTGATCCTTATTTATAACTTGATAACTTAGCAGTTGAATTACGTAAAGAGTGGATCAATAATCTGATTTATTGGAGATCAACATGAAAGCACCAGATTTTGACTATCTGCGCCCATCAACCCTTGATGAGGCACTCACAATGATTGCGGAATATCAAGGCGATGCAATGCCACTAGCTGGTGGTCAAAGCCTAATGCCAATGATGAACTTCCGTATTGCAGCTCCAGAAGCTCTAATTGATTTGGCTGATGTAGTAGAGCTGCAGGGAATAATACAGGAAGGCGACAGTATCAGAATCGGTGCAATGACGCGCTATGCGCAGCTAATGAGTGATCCAGTTATATTGGCCAGCATTCCGTTATTTGGTTTGGCGCTGCCCCACATCGCTCACGATGCAATCCGTAATCGAGGTACTATTGGTGGATCATTGGCTCTGGCAGACCCCGCTGCTGAGATGCCCGCACTAATGTTAGTATTGAACGCAACTATTGAAATTACAGGAAAGACGGGCACCCGAAAAATTAAAGCAGACGAATTCTTTTTAGGTTACTTCGATACCGCCCTGGAGGAGGAGGAACTCATAGTTGCCATTCACATTCCCACCCCTGCGGCAGACCATCAGTTTGGGTTTTACGAATTAACACAACGCCATGGCGACTACGCAATTGCCGGTGTAGCCGTAGCCTTTCGCACTAATTGCTATCGTGTCGCTTTTTTTGGAGTATCAGACCGAGCAATACGAGTCCCAGCCGTAGAGAATGCTTTAGCTCGTGGAGACGGTATGGACACTGTAGTTACACATTTAAACGACATTGAGTTTTCTGGTGATTTAAAGGCCAGCAAAATTACACGCCAGCGTTTGGCGAAGGTCGCGCTCGGACGCGCTATCGAAGGGATGACATTATGAGCCGCTCTATCGATATAGCTCTGGGTGTAAATGGAGAACGCGTAACAGCCACCGTACCTTCACGTCTTAACCTCGTTGATTTTCTACGTAACGAACTTTGCCTGACAGGCAGCCATGTAGGATGTGAACACGGCGTTTGCGGCGCCTGCACACTCACTGTGGATGGCGAAACTGTACGCGGCTGCTTAATGCTAGCAGCACAAGTGGACGGCAAAGAAGTTACAACGGTCGAAGGTCTTGCCGACAGCGGGAAAAGTACCAAACTGCAGGCTGCTTTTACTAAACGCAATGCCCTACAATGTGGCTTTTGTACGCCCGGGATGTTGGCCAGTGCGCTTGGCTATATTAACGCAGGCGGAGACGCAAACCGCGACGCAATTAGAAAGCACATTTCAGGCAATTATTGCAGGTGTACGGGCTATCAATCTATCGTTGACGCAATCTGCGACGTGATCGAAGAGGCTCGCACATGACTGGTCCAGCAAATATTTTTGATAAGCCAAACCGTTATATCGGTCAGCCTTCGCCACGTGCAGACGCGAGCCGGCTGCTTCAAGGTCGTGGGAAATTTGTGGATGATAAAACCCTTCCCCGCATGGTTCACGCAGCCTTTCTACGCTCACCGCATGCACACGCAAAAATTCTGAGCATAGAGACAAGCTGCGCAACGGCTGCGCCTGGCATTATTGCAATCTACACTGGAGATGATTTAGCAGCACATGTCACACCTTATGTTGGCGTACTAACCCACTTAGCAGGCCTGCGTTCCGTACCCCAGCATCCGCTAGCTGTTGGAGTTTGTCGATGGCAGGGAGAGCCCATTGTTATGGTAATAGCAACATCCCGTGCTTTAGCTGAAGATGCGTGCGAACTAATCGAAATTGATTATGAGGATATGCCCGCAGCAGTTGATACCGAAAAAGCCCTAGATGCAGATGCGCCACTTATTCATCCAGAACTCGGCAACAACCTGTGTTGGGATCGTGAAGTGTTAGCAGGAGATGTAGATAAAGCGTTTTCTGCCAATGGTGTAGAGATTGTTGAACGCGAATTTCGTTTTGGGCGACACACCGGCGTTACGCTAGAAACACGCGGAACGCTCTGCGACTACAACCCATCTGAGGATCAGCTCACTGTTTACTACTCAGGCCAAGCCCCACACATGATGCAGGTAATTTTTTCTAAACACCTCGGATTGCCTGAAGAAAACGTTCGTGTTATTTCCAATGATGTCGGCGGATCTTTTGGAATTAAAATCCATACTTATGGCGATGAGATTGCGACCGCCGCTGCAGCCAAACTCCTAAAAAGGCCTGTTAAGTTTATCGCAGATAGATTTGAAAGTTTTGTGACAGACATCCATGCTCGTGATCATATTGTAAAGGCTCGCATGGGAGTAACCAAAGACGGAAAAATTGTCGGTATCGACTTTGATGATCTCACGGGAATTGGCCCATTTTCGATGTACCCTCGCACTTCAGCAATTGAATGTAATCAAGTTCTAAACCTTACTGGTGCACCATATGATATTGAGAACTACCGAGCTCGTGGCCGTGTAGTTTTTCAAAACAAGACACTAATGAGCCAGTATCGCGCAGTGGGTCACCCCATTGCAATGGCCGTAGCGGATGGGCTCCTAGAGGACGCTGCCCGAACTATTGGGATGGATCCGGTAGAAATACGCGACCGAAACCTCATGCCAGATGATAGCTACCCAAGAATTTCTGCAACGGGTATGAAGCTTGACGATCTAAGCCATAAACGCGCCTTGCTCAAGCTCACCAAGATAATGAATTATGAAAGTCTTAGAGAAGATCAGGCTACCGCCCGAAAGAAGGGAGTCTATCGTGGTATTGGCTTTGTCTCAATGATCGAAGTCACTAATCCAAGCCCAATGTTCTATGGTATTGGTGGTGCACCAATCGCATCTCAAGATGGCGCAACAGTACGGCTAGATGCAGGTGGTGCATTGCATATTTCATCCTCGATCACAGAGCAAGGTCAAGGTACAAATGCTATTTTGGCCCAGATAGCAGCCGGGGTATTCGGTGTTGATTTAGACCGTGTAAAAGTAACGACGGGTGATACCGCCACTACTCCTTACGGAGGGGGTACTTGGGCGTCACGCGGCGCTGGAATTGGTGGTGAGGCGATGCTATTAGCGGCCCAAGCACTTAAAGATCAAGTGCTAGATGTCGCCGCCGTTATATTGCAAACCAAGACTGAAAAACTAGATATCCAATATGGTTATATAACGGACCTTGATGGAACGGAACGGTTGCAGCTCGCGGACCTTGCCCGTACTGTCTACTACCGTGGAAACGAGTTACCTAACGACCTAAATCCAGAGCTGATCGCAACAAGACATTACCGCGTAACAGATTTTCCTTTTGTTTTCACCAATGGTGCTATGGCCGCTCAAGTCGAAGTCGATATTGAGACTGGTTTTATTAAAGTCCTGCATTACTGGGCAGTCGAGGATTGTGGAAGGGTGATCAATCCACTGCTGGTTGATGAACAAATCAGGGGTGGTGTTGTACAAGGCATAGGTGGCGCACTTTACGAGGAATGTCACTATTCCCCCGATGGACAGATGCTAAACGCAACCATGGCCGACTACATGGTACCGATGGCAAGCGAAATGCCAGACATCACAATTTCCCATATAGAGACCCCAACAAAGACATCCGTACTTGGGGCCAAGGGGGCCGGTGAAGCCGGTACAGGTGGTGCTCCAGCTGCGATCCTGAACGCCGTCAATGATGCACTTTCTCCTTTAGGGGCAACTATTTGGCAGATGCCAATGACCCCTGAGCGGATTTTAGCCGTAATTGACAAAGCAGTTAGCCGACACGAATAAAGTAAAAATAATGTGGCCACGGCGCCAAAGCTACGTGTTTAAAAATGATAGGCCAACACTGAAATCTGTTTTTGTGGGTCTCTAGCGATGCCGGTTATTCCCACATTTTGTGATATCACAACTACGGTTTCAGTACTTTGAAAGTACTGAAACCGTAGTAGATGTAATCTTAGCGGAGGTTTACACAAAAAGTGTACCCTAGACATTGTGGTAGCCAATGGCAGCCGCCCGCATTGGTGTTATTTTTCTTGCAGCCCTTGTTTTAGACATGCCGATACTGCGTATCTCGCAATTTCTTTGGTTAATGTAGTTCAATGTTGGAATAAGATTTTCATATTGCAAGCTGTTAAAAACAAAAATTAAAGCTTCCTATTCAATCGGATAAAATGCAATTGGCCTCACCTGATTTGATTAAACTGTGCTTTTGCCCTAAACATTTTTTTTTGGTGGATGAAGGTCCAATCCAGATATTCCCAGTACCATTTCGGCTTGTATCAAAGGTTTATGCCAGGATATTAATATGGTTATTTTTTATAAAAAATATCTTAAAAATACTGATTGTCTTTAGTATCGGGCTTGTAACCAAAGACCGCTAATAGAGTACAGCAACGTTATTTTCATTTATGATATTGGGCATGCTAGCTGACAAGTATATTAACCAAAGCAAATAAAAATAATCTTTTTATTTATTATCAATAATTTTTAGGATTTACCTCATTATTATAGGATTCAAAACTAGTCTAAATATTACTTGCTGTGTTACGCTGCTCATCTTCCGTCACAAATGAAAAGGGCGCACCTTATTATGGTACGCCCTTTAATATTCAATTAAGATCAGTCAACCAAGTAAGTCACTGGCCAATCATACCCAGCGGCTGGGACGGCAGATAAATAAGCCTTCATGACTTCGCTACCTGGCATGCCACGGCTATCAGCTTCTGTAGCCTGCTGCTGTGGAAAACCAGTAAGAGATTCCGCCCAATCAGCCCGTACTGCGGCAGATAATGACTGAACATTTGTGCCCGCTGCTGCAAGGCCATCAAGCCCACGTTTCTGTGCTGCGTTCAATGATCCACCCGACTGGTTTTCATAGGCTTGCCCGACTTCTCGAATGATCCGCTGGACGTCCTCAGGCAAACTAGCCATCGTGCGGCTATTCGCTGTAAGCGCATTTACCGGCATCGCACCAAATCCGACCAAAGTATAATTCGGCGCAGGTTCATGGAACTTAAACCCTAGATATGCTGATGGGAACATCAGCCAGCCGTTGTAGACGCCAGTTTGCAATGAAAGATATCCGTCCGGCAAAGTTGACTGGACAGGGATAGCGCCCGCAAATTCAAGCCAAGGAAGATTCGGACCTGCGCCGCCAACCTTTACGCCCTTCAAGTCTGCGATAGTATCCCAAGGATCAGTAGAACCTAAATGGTAGTTATCCCACCCATGCAAACCAAGAAGCTCTTGGTCATATTCACTCTTAAACTGTTCTGTCAGCCAAGGAACATCATTATAGACGGATCGAACAGCGACCATAGCTTGGCTCGAATCCTGTGCGCCAAATGGCGCATAGTACGGGAAGTTGTGTAAAAACAGCTTTGCTGGTTCAAAACAGATACAGTAAGCACCAATATCCAATATACCGTTTTGCACAGCTTCAAGCGTCTCAGAAACACCTGCCATCGCACCGCCATAACCCTCGACAAACTCAATGTCATGCTCTGTCTCCGCAGCTACACGACGCACAACTTCTGGTACAAAAAACTTTGCAGTATCAGTTACATATACCGCTGGTCCATTAGGATGACCGGACCCAATCCGCAGTGTAAATGTATCTGCAGACACGGGTGCCGCAAGCGCTGTTATAGCGAAAGCCCCTAAACCAAAAATAATTCTACTCTTCATATTTTTTCCTCCCAAACGCGCGGCTTTTGCCGCAATACTCAGCACTGTTCACCGATTAATTCAGCTTACATTTCAGTCACCGATTAGGGTGATCACTGCACATCACGAGGCAACGGTCAAGAAACTCTATCGCTTAAAGCAAATTAATTTATCGTTCGCTAAATAAGACCTTGATCCTTTTGATGTATCGTTTAGCGTTCAGGAGCTAAGGATTTTTCGTTGGGAGGGCAAAATGAGAACACAAATCGGCGGGGCGCGCCTGTTACATATTTTTTCAGCATTTTGGACGCTCTCATTGGCAATCCTAATCTTTGGTGATGTCTTTGGAAGAATTTTTTTATCAATGCCGATTCCTGGAACCAAAGAAATTCTTCAAAATTCTGTTGTTACCATTACGTTCCTGCAAATTCCCCTTGCCATCTATTCAGGCTCAATGCTGCGTACCACGATCTTATCTGATGCCGTCCCCCTGCCGATGCGACGACTGCTGCGAACCTTTGCATCCGTTCTAGGTCTTTTGCTATTTTTAGCGTTGATCTGGGGCACCTTCCCTTCGTTTTGGGATGCATACCGCATTGGAGAGTACGAAGGTGAAGGCTCTCTTCGTGTCCCTACCTGGCCCGTACGCGGAGCAATTGCCACAATGTCCGCATTTGCCGCGTTTGCTTACAGTTATATGATCTGGCTGGACTGGACTGGGCAGCTTGTAGATGAAAACGAGGCGCCCGGTGCGCTCGCACGACTAGAAGAATAGGAGCACGAGTTATGGGTGGTGATATTGTACTAATAATGTTGGGTGTGTTGATTTTGTTGATCCTACTTGGTGTACATATCGGCGTTGCTCTAGCTTTGTGTTCAGGGGTCGGTGTTTACATAATGTTCCGTGGCAATACTGAGGCAGCTTTGGCGATTATGTCCAACACAGCCTATGAAGCGGTCAGAAAAGACGTGTTTGCGGTAATCCCACTCTTTGTTTTGATGGGCGATTTCATCTGGCGAAGTGGTGCCGCAGGTGATTTATACCGCATTTGTGACCGCTCTCTGCGCCGTTTACCCGGCCGTTTGGCAATCGCGACGATTGCCGGGAACACAGTGTTCGCTGCTGTTACTGGTGTTTCAATTGCGTCGGCCGCTGCATTTAGCCGGATAGCTTATCCAGAGATGATGAAGCTCGGGTACAAGCAGACCTTCGCGCTTGGTGCAGTTGCTGGTTCTGCCTGCTTAGGAATGCTTATTCCACCTTCTGTACTGCTAATAGTGTGGGCTATTCTAACTGAAATGTCTGTCGGTGCGCTGTTCATCGCTGGCATTATACCAGGCATAGTTTTAGCTCTACTCTTTTCAGCCTATGTCGTCATTGCCTCCATTATGACCCCTGAGATCGCACCAGCTTATGATAAGCCTTTGGTGGAACCAACCGCTTCGGAAAAGCGCTCTGAGCTTATAGGTGGACTAGGTATCCTAGCGCTTATTATGGTTGTTATTGGGGGCATTTGGCTGGGGTGGTTCACACCGACCGAAGCCGCAGGTTTCGGTGTTATATGTGCGCTGGTAATAGGCATAATCAAGGGTATGAGGTTAAACGATATTCTGGAAAGTATGTATCAGGCTGGTAGGACTACAGCCCCTATAATGTTTCTGCTCATTACAGCCCAAATGTATTCAAGGCTTCTGGCATTGGGTGGTGGCGTAAATTATATTCAAGGCCTTTTCATAGAAAGCCAACTCTCACCGTTCATGGTAATTATGCTAATGGCATGTATTTGGCTAATTTTAGGAATGCTAATCGACAGTATTTCGATTATTTTACTAACTGTTCCGATCTTTGCACCGCTTGCTGTAGCGATGGGCTATGATCCAATATCGTTCGCAATCTTTGGCATCTTGATTATAGAAGCTGGACTTCTATCCCCCCCCTTTGGACTGCTGGTCTATACTGTGCGAGGGTCAGTCCCTGATCCAACTGCCACGCTCAAGAAAATCTTCATTGGATCATCTCCTTACTTTGTGCTCATCCTAGTCGCAGCGTTCCTTGTCTTAACCTTCCCTATTCTTGCGACGCTACTACCAAGCGCTATTATGTGATTCCTTAATAGTGAGATAATATTTTCATAATTTTGCCTGGCGTGCTGCATGGGCTAAATAGTAAGCAGCTCTTTGGAGGATGAGATGGACTTAGGATTTTTTACAATGCCTATTCACCCAGTGGGTAAGGATTGGCGGACCTCGTTGCACGAGGATCGTGCCGCGTTTTTGTTGGCTGATGAGCTGGGATTTACAGAAGCATACGTCGGTGAACACACAACAGATGCAGCCGAAAATATTACACATTGCATTAGTTTTATTGCCTGGATTGCTGCAGCAACGAAACAAATTAAGCTAGGGACGGGGACCGTAAATATACCTAACAACCATCCGGTCGCAGTCGCTGGACAAGTTGCAATGCTGGACCACATGCTAGACGGCCGTTTTATTTTCGGCATTTCACCAGGTGGCCTCGCCACCGATGCTGAAGCATTTGGTAGTTTGAATGCTGATCGCCCGGCAATGTTCCTTGAGGGAATTAATCATATTTTGAAGATTTGGGAGAGTGAAGCACCCTATAACATCAAAGGTAAATTCTGGAATATCACTACCGAAACACAGATGGAATTATCAATTGGACAAGGCATGATGACCAAGCCACTTCAACGTCCGCATCCGCCAATAGTGGTGACTGCGGTAGCCCCCTTCTCCAAAGGTGTAACAGAGGCTGCAGCCCGCGGCTGGGATCCAATTTCGGCAAACTTTCTGCTAAGTAAATGGGTCAAATCACATTGGCCAAAATATGTTGAAGGGTGCGAACGTGCAGGGCGCCCTGCCGATCCTGCTAATTGGCGAGTGGCGAAGTCAGTCTTTGTTGCCAACGATATGGCCACAGCGAAAGAATATGCTTTAGGATCAAAAAGCCCTTACCGCCACTACTATTCACAACTTTTAACTAAAATGAAAAAACATGGCCGTGCAAACCTCTTCAAAGCTGACCAGAATATGTCAGATGATGAAATTACGCTTGATGGCGTCTTAGAGGATTGTGTTATTTACGGAACACCCGACAAAGTAGCAGACGATGTACTCGCACTACGAGATAATGTGGGTGATTTTGGTACATTACTTTATGCAGGGAAAGACTGGGTTGATGTTGAACTAGGCCGCAATTCAATGATTTTACTGGCAGAGAAAACAATGCCAGAAATCAATGCTGCCATTAGCTCTACAAAAGCAGTCCAATGACATCTCGTGTTTCAATAATGCTTGGCGAAGGGTCCATTTCAGCGCTGGTATCAGGCCGTGAGGATGGTCCTACCATCCTACTATCCAATTCACTTGGCACCGGTTTGGACATGTGGGCACCTCAGCGTGAATTACTGGGAGAGCATTACCGGGTAATTGGCTATGACACTCGCGGTCATGGCCAATCGAGCTCACCCTCCGGGGACTATACTTTTGACGATCTGACCGCTGACGCTATTGCTGTCCTGGACCATTTTGGAGTTGAAACAGCGGATTATATGGGCCTATCATTAGGTGGTATGACCGGCCTTGGTCTCGGTCTTGATCATGGGGAAAGATTTAACAAGATAGTGTGTGCCTGCGCTCGAGCAGATGCACCAACGCCCTTTAGAACGAGTTGGGACGACCGCATAGCCACGATAGCTGATGGTGGAATGCCGGCAATATGGCTTGGAACTGTTGAGCGCTGGCTCACACGACATTTTATTAATAATAATCCAGAAACTGTAGATATGTTAGCAAAAGAATTCTTGCAGACTAGTGTTGCTGGCTACGCAGGATGTGCCCGAGCCCTACAATCATTAGATTTCAAACATCGATTAACTGAAATGACAGTGCCTGTTCTTTATATTTCGGGAGCAGACGACATCGGTGCCGCATCTTCCGTAATGCAAGAAATGTCGTTTACTACCCCTAATTCACTTTACAAAGATATTCCAGATTGCGCCCATATCGCTAACATTAATCAACCCATAGCTTTCAACCATATCATACAAAAATTTTTGGAGTTATGATGCGACTTACTGATCGTTTGCCATACCAAGCTATTGTTGATCGGCCACAGTTGACACTTCCAGAAGGTAAACGCCTTGCGGTGTGGGTTATCTTGAATGTTGAAGAGTGGGGTATTGAACAAGCAATGCCACGTACGGTACTCCCACCACCCATGGGGCAGCCACTTCTTCCAGATGTTCCTAATTGGTCATGGCATGAATATGGAATGCGTTCCGGGTTTTGGCGACAGCATAAAGCGCTCACCTCGCGAGGTATTCCTACAACGATGGCCATCAATGGTAACGTCTGTAATAGTTACCCGCGTGTAGCTCGTGCCGGCCTTGATGCAGGTTGGGAGTTTATGGGCCACGGATACCTTCAAGGGCCAATGCATAAACTTGAGGACCAACGTGGCGCCATTCATATGGCAATGGACACGATAGAAAGGTTTACTGGCAAGCGACCCACATCATGGGAAAGCCCCGGCCTCACTGAGACACCCGAAACGCTAGACCTCCTGCGTGAAGCAGGTATTAAATACCTAGCTGACTGGGTATTAGACGATCTTCCACAAGAAATAGAGACGCCGTTCGGTCAAATCACAACAATCCCCTACACCGTTGAGATGAACGATATCACTGTTTATGCTCTGCAGCAGCATCGTTCTGACGAATTCCTTCGCCGCGGCCGAGATCAGTTCGATAGGCTCTACGCTGAAAGTAAAGATAATGCCCGGGTCATGGCAATTTCAATCCACCCATATGTAACTGGCGTACCACATCGTATCCGCTACCTTGAGGAACTTCTGGACTATGTTGCCACCCATGATGGGGTCGCCTGGATGACGGCAAGTGAAATTGGCGATTGGTATACGAAAGAAATAAGAATGGATACGGCTTGATCCTCTCAATCTATTGCGATTTACAGATTAATAAGTACCAATAAGGTTTACATGACGAAGCGCGCAGTAATCAGTGGTGGCTCTATCGGAGGCTTGTTCGCGGCAAATGCTTTGCTTCAGGCAGGGTGGCATGTGGACATATTTGAAAGAACGGCGGTTGAACTTTCGGGGCGGGGCGCAGGCATAGTTACGCACGATACCCTAATAAATGCATTAAGGACTGTTAAAGCAGATCTCACTGACCTTGGTGTTGAAGTTCGAGATCGCGTTGCATTTAATGGAGCTGGGCAAACCATAGCCACCCTTCCCTATCCACAAGTTGTTACGTCATGGGATCGCATATACCAAATTTTACGACATTTGATACCAGAAGGATGCTACCATCTCGGCCAACATATCACTAGCTATAGCCAAGATAAAGAAACTGCGACTGCACATTTCGCGGATGGTTCCTCAAAAACAGCAGACCTACTGGTTGGTGCTGACGGTTTTCGCTCTGCCATAAGGACTCAAATGCAGCCAGACGTAAAGCCAACATACGCCGGATACGTCGTCTGGCGTGCGCTTGCGCAGGAAGCAGATCTACCAAAAGATATTCGTACTAATATTTTTCCAAAATTTGCATTTTATACGCCCGAAAGTAGTCAGGTCATCGGTTATCCCATTGCTGGTCCAAACAATAACCTAAACGAGGGACATAGACGTTATAATTTTGTCTGGTATGCAAAGGCCTCTGACCTCAAAAATATGTTGACTGATGTGACCGGTTATCACCATCCCATCTCAATCCCTCCCCCAATCATCAGAGATGACGTACTTGCAGCCATGTACAAACAAGCAAACGCTATATTGCCAGATGCATTCGTTGAAATTCTAAAACGCTCTGAGCGTCCTTTTTTTACACCTATCTACGACCATCACTCACCTATAATGCATCACGGGCGCGTGGCCCTCTGTGGCGATGCCGCGTGTGTTGCCCGTCCTCACGTTGGCATGGGCGTTACGAAAGCCGCCGAAGACGCCTTGTGCCTCGCCAAATTTGCGGCCGGAAGTTTAGCAGATTATTCTAAAATTCGGGTCCAAGCCTCAAAACGCGCTTATATTGGTGCGCAACAGCTTGGGGCGTGGATGATCGAAAGTAATAGTAACAATAAATATGGTGAATCACATTCACGACTATCTGACATTATGAAACTAACAGCAGTAACCGTCGACTAAACTTTAAAATAATCATTAGTTGCAATATCTAATTTTGGCAAAGCGGGTCCATCCCCATCAGCAACATCAAATACATTTATAGTCATTGATATTAAAGTATAGTATCCGCAGATACCAACAAGATCGACACAACCCTGCAAGCCGAGTACCTGTTTAGCTGCAGCGTAAGATTGATCACTGACTCTTTTGGATAAGTTTAACTCAACTACAAAACTGAAAACAGCACGCATCTTTGCATCTTGAAAATTGAAAAACTTTGCACAGCCAATAGCCTGGACTGCTGCCTCAGGTACTCCAGATTCGAGGGCAATTGGCACATGGTGACACCATTCAAACCCAGAAGACCAATACCTGGCAGTGACCAATATAGCCAATTCTGACAAGTGCTCTGGCAGCACACTATCGAACCTCACGTATTGCCCAAGGGCCTGCGCCTGTGCGGCTAATCCAGGACTTTGCAGCCAAACAAGTAGTGGCCCAACAACCGTCCCACGTGGCCCAGTTAAAATGGCATCATAAATTTCCTGCTGATCACGCGTTAGCGCTGATTTATCCAACTGCGGAATACGGCTCATAGCGGAGAAGTCTTATGCATCTGGCCACGATAAAAAATTAATGGGTCTCCCTCACTATAGTCAAAATCAATTATCTCACCAACCACAATGACATGATCACCACCAATATGGATCGTATTGGTACGGCAAACAAAATTAGCAATACAATGACTTAAGCGCGGGGCCTCTAGAAGAGTTTCAGACAAAGGGATACCTTCAAATTTGTCATCCAAAGGTTTCGAAAACTGCCAAGCAACATCAGCTTGTTCGTGGGACAGTACATTTACCACAAACGCTACACCTTCTTTGAAGAGGCGCACACTTGCTTGCTTTTCTCCCAACGAAAACAAACATAACGCTGGCGACATGCTCAATGACGTAAATGATCCAACAGTCACGCCAGTAGCCCTTCCATTCTCGTCATACAAGCTGACCACACTGACACCCGTAGGCAAACAGCCAAACGCATCTCGCATTTCACGTGGGCTCCTCACCGGTTGATCCAACATTTATTCAATATTACTAATCTTTCAACTATAATGATGGTAACAATGTAGGGTGGATAGATAATTTACAAAATGATAATTTATCATACTAAAAATTCATTTCTTGAATAGTTAGAAGTGATTAATTTAAATTAAAGCACACTAAAATATACTGGAGCGTTTTCCAAGTTTAGATATGTTCGACACTCGCAAATAAGCGCCACATCAGATATATCCGTAGGATACATTTATCTAATCCCCAAGGAAGCAACGTCCTGTTTGGTGACTAGCGAATTATAGGCTCTTGCTGCGGAAGATGGATAGTGTGAACCGCACGTAAGCTTGCATCGAGCTCGGGCGCAAAACGAGCAGCAGAGACTTCTGCAAGGATTTCATCTTTACGCTTTGTTGCCTTAAGTAATAGATCTGGCTTATCAAGTTCAATCCACTCTTTCGGCGACGTCCGATCACCAAGTCTGGGATAAACAAAATCTGATTGCATACGGCTAAGTGTTTGATCGGTTCCCAGATAGTGGCCAGGTCCACCCAAACAAACCTCTGCCATTTGATCCAGAGCGATGGTTTCGTCAGTTACCTCTATGCCTCTCACACAGCGCAAAGCTTGGCCAATAATATCATCGCTTAGAATAAGACTTTCAAGACAAAATCCAAGTAATGAAGCATGCATGCCTGCGGCTTCGTAGACCATATTGAGCCCAGAGAGCCCTGCCATAACATTAGAACACATCTGTTCCCAACCTGCTTGCATATCCGGCATTTTTGAATCAGATGCACCGGCAGCAGCACCTCCAGGAAGGCCGTAAAATTTATGCATTTGTGAACACCCCGCGGTAAGAAGCGCTTGCTCACCAGAACCGACAGACATTGCGCCGGTACGTAGGTCAAGACCAAAAGGCCAGGTACCAAATATAGTTGGGTGCCCTGGGGCAATAGCGTTGACATAAACAAGACCGGCCAGGCACTCTGCGGTGGCTTGAGTAATAGCACCCGCAATGGTGGAGGGCGCTGTTGCGCCTGCCATGCCAGCGGACAATAGAAGTACTGGCATACCTCCACGAATACAGGCCTCCATCACTTCGCAACTTTCTGTTGCAAACTTCATGGGTGGCACGACGAAGCAGTTTGAATTTGATACAAATGGGCGTTCACGATATTTGGCTTCGCCACCAGCAATTTGATAAAGCATTTCAAAGGCACCAGGTACAAAAGATGGCTCGGTGAAAGATGTACCTATATGCTTGGTTGTGCCAGACGTGCAGGCATAAATAGTGTTTAGGTCCATTTCATAATTATTAGTGATATCGCGGCATACCATAGGGCGTTGTACGAAGTGTACGTTGTCAAGTTTATCTACGATCCGTGCAGCATTATGCAAATCTTGGACAGTACATTCACGGTATTGATTGCCGTGTACATCAACAATGTGTACCGCAGCACCTGCAGTACCATAGTGAACACGATTGCCTGAGAGCTTAAGATCGTTTTTACCGTCACGGCTGAAAAGAGTAACCTCGCGACGGGCTTTGGCCAGCATATCCTCAACAAGCACACGAGGGAACCTGATGCGGCCATCGTCACCTTGGATTGCGCCAGCGTTGATAAGGATTTCAACTCCTGATGGCGGCGCATCAGCAAGGCCAATGGTTTCGAGCGCATCAAGTGCTGCAGTATGAATTTTTTGGACATCAAGATCAGACAAGGGCTTATAAGCTCCACCTGTCATGCCTGCCCAGATAGGGCGGGCATCATCTGAAAGGGGCGCTGCGCGAAGAGCTCTGCGTGCAGAACGGCCACCGGAACGGCGGGAAGGATTTGGTGACATTTATTATGCTCATTTTTGTTGAGTGAAATCTTACGGCTTGTCTTAAATCAAAGCCGTGGGGAACCGCGCGCTGCGCGGCCACGTTTCGCGCCAATAATGCACGATATTAAGGCTGCCATCCATTCAAGATCTAGCATAATATTCTCTTATTACGATGCTATTATTTTATGTCTATATTTTGTATAAAAATGCTTATTTACGCCATAAAAGTCGTTTTTGAGGCTTTTGCAAAACACCAATGCTAGCTTGACCAGGCTGCTCACATAATTTCATCTTACTTTAACCAAGAGCGTGAGCTTTGATAGAATGAATTAAGCTTCAAATTTTCACGAGACTATAGATAAGCAGCCTGAGCCTAGCATAAGCCTAAGCTAGCCACTAGCCTCTGAATATACCTAGAAAGAGCTAGGTACTGTTGTCTTTGATCTACAACTACTCAAATCTTCTGCTTCAGAATCCTCAATACATAACGATATTAAGTTGCAGCTATCAATTTTAAGGAAGTGTCACAGCCCTTACTCTGGCTTAGATTTATTAACTGTTATGTCGCTCTGTCAGCTCACTGAAATTCCATCTTGAAGAACTGATAATTAACGTACCAAAAGTATTAAATAACTACTAATTAACTTAATGATATTGTACCAGTAACGCCCCACAATCTGCGGAGCGTTACTAGACTTAATACCTTTACTTAAGTGCTTTATCGGTAATTGCATGTGTCCATGCGCCTTTAGGCATAATGGTGATTACAGGATCTGAACCACCAGTCATAAGGCTTGAAACTGTGCGATCAAAATCTGCTTCTGACAGCGCTCCATTACTACCAGCCGTAAGTTTGGCAATCTCACCCATTTGAATAGTATTAGCGTCGACAGTCTGTGACCCGGAATCATCGTTATCGACAACTATTTGAGCGGCTTCAGCTGTATTATTCTCAGCGTACTTCCAGCCTTTCATAGATGC
>JAVLEV010000003.1:0-25154 GCA_031920365.1 Planktomarina sp.
GCCAACTATATTGCAGCACGCTTGGAGGGTACTTTTGATATTCTCTATACCTCCAAAACTGGTCGCGTGGCGCATGAATGTATCATCGACACCCGCCCCTTGGCAGACAGCGCTAACGTTACTGTTGACGACTGTGCAAAACGTTTGATGGACAGCGGCTTTCATGCCCCAACCATGAGTTGGCCAGTGGCTGGAACCTTAATGGTGGAACCTACTGAATCAGAGCCCAAGGCAGAATTAGATCGTTTTTGTGACGCGATGCTGTCCATTAGGGCCGAAGTACAGGATGTAATCGACGGGAAAAGTGACCGTGACAACAATCCATTGAAAAACGCCCCTCATACAGTTGCAGATTTAATCGAAGATTGGGACCGACCATACAGCCGTGAACAAGCTTGCTATCCAGCGGGATCCATTAAAAGTGATAAGTATTGGGTGCCAGTCAACAGAGTTGATAACGTCTATGGTGACCGGCATCTAGTCTGTACCTGCCCTCCAATAGAGGCATATTTAGAGGACTGAGAGTGCTTTAGTGACTTTAACTATGGTGTCAAGGGCACTGATGTTGGTGTGTGCCAATAGATATGAAATTTGTGTTTCGGTGCATATTTTTGACCATATCCACAACAACAAAGATCGCAAAGCGTATTGATTTCACGTTGGCAGTGGTCCAAAATCTGTAAAAGGCACTTCATCAATTTAGATTGTAAAAACTTAATCTCATATTACGAATCAAATTCTTGAAGCATTTTGTAAGCTAGGCTAACATTTTTATCACGGCAGAGCGCCGGCAAGGAGAAAAATTATGAATCTGAAAAAAATACTGTTGACCACCACTGCAGCGGCCCTGATCTCAGGTGCTGCACTGGCCGCTGACGATGGTCTAGTCGTCTTCGATTGGTCTGGCTATGAAGATGAGGGCTTTTTCCAAAACTATGTTACCCAGCACGGAGGATCGCCAACCTTTGCCTTCTTTGGCGAAGAAGAAGAAGCCTTCCAAAAATTGCGTGCTGGCTTCAAAGCCGACGTATCGCATCCCTGCAGCCAGTCTGTATCCAAGTGGCATGAGGCAGGTTTGTTAGAACCTCTCGATACTTCACGAATTGACCTTTGGTCGGACGTAAACTCAGAGATGGCCGAAGCATTCAAGATCGACGGTAGCTACTATATGCTGCCTATGGATTGGGGCACAACTGCGCTGACGTATCGAACAGATATGGTTGATGTCGCTAAGATGACTACTTTATCTGTATTTTTGGACCCAGCCTATGGCGGCCGTATTGCACTTCCAGACAATGTAGATGATGTTTATGCGCTAGCCTATTTGGCGACCGGCGTCACAGATTGGACCAAAGCAACTGATGCAAATTTTCAAACCGCCTCTGCATGGTTGCGTAAAGCACATCAAAATGTCCGTGCCTATTGGGCTGATGGTGCTGAATTAGCACAATTAATGGGCAGCGGTGAGGTAATTGTATCTTGGGCTTGGAATGAAACTCCAGCAGTAATGGCTGCTGAAGGTCTGCCAATTGAAGCTAACCGCTCAACGGCAGAAGGATCATCTAGCTGGTTCTGTGGATATGTGAACCTAGCGAATGGTCCAAATTCAGAAGATAAGATGTATGATTTTTTCAATGCCTGGATGGATCCAGGCTCTGCTGAGTACATTGTTAGTGCATGGGGCTATGGCCACGGAAACCAAACTGCAATGTCAGCGATGGGTAACGATGCATTAGTTGGTGCTGGATTGGGTCCAATCAACGTGCCAATTCTAGCGCAGGTTCCAATGGACCAACAGCTGCGTGAAAAAATGATTGCTGAGTTTGAAAAGATTAAAGCGGGTTTCTAAAAACGTTTTTTACAAAAAAGTAAAAGGGCGCCCTATGGCGTCCTTTTTGTATGCTATTTCAAAAGAAGCAACGACGAGGCGCTCCAACCGACCCGGGCTGTCTCACCCACAGCTAGGATGCTCCGCCCTGCAGTGTTGCGCATTGTGATAGTAACTGGGTCTTCTTTTGATGGTAGTTTTACATCATAATAGGTCATATCACCGTAATAAAATACCTCAGAAACCATAGCTTCAATTTCACGTTCAGCCGTTTGAGATCTAGTAAGGATCGTCAGCATCTCTGGCCGTACTCCAACAGCATTACAGCCCTCAAGGCCAGCAGGCGCTTGGGATAGAGGTAGACTAAGTTTTCCCAAAGATTGTACATCAACCTCTACAGCCTCACGAGAGGTAGATAAGATACTTACATCTAAGAAATTCATCATACCAATGAAATTTGCCACGCGTCGTGAGCAAGGCTTACCGTAAAGTTTTTCCGGCGTAGCTACCTGAGCAATTTTACCGTCAAACATAACAGCAATACGATCTGACATGGTCAGAGCTTCTTCTTGGTCGTGGGTCACCAATACAAAAGTGATCCCCACCGCACGCTGTAGCTGACGAAGCTCAGATTGCATTTGCTCACGCAGCTTCTTGTCCAAAGCAGAAAGTGGTTCATCAAGCAGCAGAACTCGAGGTTTGAGCACTAAGGCGCGGGCCAAAGCCACCCGTTGGCGTTGCCCCCCGGATAGACCATGCGAGGCGCGCTCATCAAAGCCTTGCAAACCCACCATCGCAATACCTTCAGCCACTCGAGTTTTGATTTCAGCTTTTGGCAACTTCCGCGCTTTCAAACCGTAAGCGATGTTCTCAGCCACACTCATATGTGGAAAAATTGCATAGCTTTGGAAAACCATATTGGTTGGACGTTTGTTTGCAGGCACACCATCCATCGTTTGGCCATCGATATATAGGCTACCAGCTGAAGGTGTCTCGAACCCGGCAATACTACGCAACAATGTAGTTTTTCCGCAACCTGACGGGCCAAGAAGGGAAAAAAATTCTCCAGTCCTAATATCTAAATTTACATGAGACAGAGCCTGAAAGTCACCATAAAATTTATCAAATCCACTTAGCTGAATGATAGGCTGTGTCATAGAAAACCCCCTGTATTTTTAATGCCTGTTTTACGAATTCCCCGACGGCGGAAGTAATCTGCGACCAGTAGCAAGCAAATCGAAAGTACGAGCAAGATTGTACCCAAAGCCATCAAATTTGGCAGTTTTTGGGGGAAACGCAATTGGCCCCAGATATAAACTGGCAAAGTCGGCTCAGTACCTGCAAGGAAAAAAGCGATAATAAACTCGTCCAAAGAAATGGTGAAGGCTATCAACAGGCTGGCTACAATCCCTGGCATAACTAATGGCATAATCACCAGCCAAAACGTGTTCCAGCGGGTTTGGCCCAAATCGAAGGACGCCTCCTCCAGGCTCTGGTCTAAATTCATGAAGGCCGAGGATAAAATGGCGATACAAAAGGGTGTACAAATCAAGATATGGCCTAAAATAATACTCCAAAGTGATAGCTCAAACCCCATCTGGATAATTACCACCAACAAAGACACTCCTATGATTATCTCAGGCAAAACCATCGGCAACATAATAAATCCCATGATGGACCGGCGGGCGGGGAAGGCAAACCGAGTGGAGGCACGTGCGGCCAGCACACCAAGTAGGGTTGAAAAAATAGCCGTAGCCACCGCAATCATTAAGCTATTGCGCACCGCAACATGCAACGTTTCATTGGTTTTCAACACGGCAAACCATTCAGTGGTAAAACCTTTGAGCGGGAAGGACACGATGCTGCTATCATTAAATGCAAAGACCGGTAATAAAATGGCAGGTGCATAAAGAAACAATAAAAATAAGCACATATACCATTTTAAAATATGGCCCTTGCGCAATATCATTTTGTCGCCCGTATATATTTTTTATTTAGCCAAATAAAAATTAGAGCCACACAGGTTACAATGGTCATGGCAGAAATGGCCAAGGCAGCTCCCAATGGCGCATCATTCGCTTTTTTAAACTGCAATTCAATCATGTTAGCAATCATCAAGCCATTAGGCCCCCCAACCAGGCGCGGGGTCACATAATCACCAATAGTTGGGATGAAAACAATGATGGTGGCTGCAATCACACCGGGCATAGACAAAGGTAAAGTTACCCTAAAGAAGCGGCGCAATTTACTATCCCCCAAATCTTCAGCGGCTTCGATCAAGGATCTATCCACACGCTCAAGCGCCACAAAAATCGGTAATATAGCGAATGGAACCCATGCATGTGCCAAAGTCAGGACCACTGCGTTTTGATTATAAAGTATAAAACTCAAAGGCTGTTCAATCAACCCGAGCCCCATCAAACTCCCGTTGATGACGCCATTATAGCCCAAGATTACCTTCCAAAGAAAAATACGCATCAGGTAGCTAGTCCAAAATGGTATTGTGATCAGAAATATCCACATCGCTTTGCGTTTGGGTGAAACGTAAAACGAAATAAAATAGGCTACAGGATAGGCCAACAAGACCGTCATAGCAGTAACCAAAATTGATATTTTAAGCGAACGCATCATCAAATACTGATACATCGGCTCTGTCCAAGCCGTTCGGTAGTTTTCTAAACTGAAGGTACGATGCAACGTTAGATAATCTTGAGTCCAAAAACTGAGAGCAATGACCATCACCAAGGGAACCGCTAAAAGCAACAACGAAAAAGCCAGCGTTGGGCTGATTAGAAACAGCCCCTGAGCACCCTCACCCCGACGCCATTGTTGAAGCCGTGCCACCTAGAAGGCTCCTTTCGCCAGTATCTCTGTATTAAGCCGAGCCATCTGTCCCGGTTCCGGCACAGCGGCCTGCGCAATAACCGGCAGCAAGTGTCGCAAGTGGTCGTGATATGTTTTGACACCATATTCCAAATCAGAAAATACAACCCCGTCATACGCGGAAGATTTTGTTGCTTCGCAGGACCAAACCATGAGCATTTGATCTTCTGCACCCGTATCACGATCAATCCTACCACTCAGATACCGAGAAGCTTTCATCTGCCGGCTTTCATCAGGTTTACGGTAGCATATCCCACGTTGCAAAGTCTCAGTTGCCGACTGTGGCAGTTCTTGATAAAAAATTACACTATCAGGATAAAGCCCCAAAACAAAGTTTGGGAACATGCCAAAGTATATCCATTGGCGCTGCTGTGGCATGGGTAAATGCAAAGCCTCTGGTAATAACTCACGATATTTACGTACACTCCAGCGGTGACCATAGGCCTCGTTAAAAGTACCAACTGAGCGCGACGTTCCATTCTCAAAAGGTTCGTCAAAATAGCCATCACCATAGAGTTGGTGCAGCCCTGGATGAGCTTGACGGACATGATAGCCCTCATTGTCGACATCACGTACAGATTTCCAATTCACGGGTATGGTATCAGAAAATGAGTTGCTGGTCGCAGGAACCATATTTGCCAAATCATACGGCGCAATCTCCTCATCAAACCTACCCAAAACGTCAGCAACAGCAGGTTGTGGCCCAGGCTGGAAGCGGATAAAAATTAATCCGTTCCAGACCTCCATATCCAGCTGTTTTAGTCCCCATTTCTCTGCTTGCATCGGTGGAAACGTATTTTTATTAGCAATACCACGCAGTGAGCCATCTAGATTATAAGCCCAGCCATGATAGGGGCAAATCATAGCTTTATTGCACACGCCACGAACATCAGGCACCACGCGCGACCCACGGTGACGACACAGATTGTGAAACGCTCGCACCTGACCATCAGCTCCACGAATGACCACGGCACGTTCACCTGCTATATCGTATGTGACATAGGCACCATTTGAGATGATTTCATTTACGTGACATACAAATTGCCAGTGAGTTTTAAAGATTGTGTCACATTCAAGATTAAAGAGCTCTTCTGAAAAATATGCCCACCCCGGAAGACCTGAGCGGTCCCAGTCTATGGGCGGCAAGATATTTACGGTCATGTCATAGCCTTATTTCAATTAGCCTCTATCGAATAGGTTGCGTCAGGGAAGATCAACATTAAACTATGGTCATAATTCAAATTATATGGTCAAATTTATCTACTGTTTAATAAATCAAATCGACCACGGAGATCAAATGAAAGATATTAAACCGCAAGATCGGCTTATTGCCAACGTAAGTACCGCCCCCTTCACACCTTGGAAAAACATTGATGGTACCGATAGTGGCACAGCCGTTTTGCAGCTAGGTAGAAATACAAAGTTGGGTGTTGGGTTTCATATCTACCGTATGGCCCCTGGCAGCAGTAGCGAAGCTCATGAACACCTAGGAGATGAAGAGTTTTTCGTGATAGAGGGTTCCCTGCGGGATAATGATGGTACAATTTACAGAATGGGTGATCTTGTCTTACTTAAAGATGGAACGCAGCATTATTCTGTTTCAGATGACGGCTGCCTTTTGGCAGTCTATATTCCAAAGGCAGAAACTAATCTTTAGTTTAAGGCCCCAGAAACACTGATCCCAGCCTATATGGGCCTGGTTAGCCAGATTAATGATCAAATCCGCGCGGATGGTCGCATAACTGGGAGAAAGTGGACAAGCAGATGAAACCCTAATCATCTTCACCTCAGGTCATGGCATCTATCTCTGCGATCATTGGTTAGATGAACAGAAGCTATTTTACGAACCATCAGTACCCATCCCATAATAAAAATCGGGACTTCGTTAACGACCAAAAAAATCGTGAGATATTCTAAGAGGGGCTTACAGAAGCCATTGATTTAGTGACAGAATTTATCAATTTTTTTGGTGCAGAGGCACCTAATCACATCCTTGAAAGCAAATCACTGATACCCGTATTGTCAGGTACAGGCTCCTTATCACGTGATGTGGTTATCTCTGAATAAAACTAATCGGCTCGCAACAATTTGCGTCACCTCAGCTCGGATAGAAAAGCTGTCTGCTAATGATGGTCTTTTATGGGCGCTGGAAAATGGTTTGGACCGAAAAATACCTTATAATGCTGTTCGATTTACAATAATGACCCCAACGAGCTTCACGGTCTAGCTAGTAACAAGTAGCAAGCAACACGAAAATCATATCAAACGCCTGTCCAATATGCGTTTTTCTTAGGCACGATGCCAAAATAACCGTGTAACATTTTTCCCTACACAAATTGATATGTGTTGCTACGATGAAGTTAGAGATGGGGTAAAGCTTGGTTTTTGGGATGAAATAGAACAGGATGCATGGCAGAAAACTACTGACGTTTTTAATGCCTGATAACATAATAAAGTTAATATATTTGTTTTTGTTAGATAAACTTAGGTCCAAAAACTAGGCAATAGCATGCGCATAATTCAATGTATTGACGTCCTGAAAAAATGATGCCGCCGCAGGTGGACTATTTCAAAGCCTTAGCCAAAATAGTGTAATAATTGGAAAGGCAACAAGTATAATCACTCGCACAATATCCGAGGCGACGAAGTACATAATCACTTTATAGGTTTCTAACAAAGGTGTTTTACGGTCCATTGCATTAATAACAAATAAATTAATCCCCACTGGTGGCGTAATCAACCCCACCTCAACCACGATCAAAACCAAGATACCGAACCATATAGCGATATGCTCCTGGCTCATGCCAAAATCAAGGGCCACAACCACCGGAAAAAAGATTGGTATAGTCAGCAAGATCATTGATAGGCTGTCCATTAGGCAGCCAAATATTAGATAGAACCCCAAAATTATGCTCAACACTACCCAAGGGCTAAAGTCTTGACCAACGACAAAGTTGGAAATTTCTTGTGGCACCTGTGTCAGAGCTAAAAAACCATTATAAAAACCAGCACCGAGAATTATAAAGAAAATCATTGCGCTTGATTTTGCAGTAACAAAGAAGCTTTCTACCAATGTGGTGCGTGTTAAACCTCGGTTCATCCAAGCAATAAAGCCCGTTCCAGCCGCGCCAACCGCAGCACCCTCAGTGGGGGTAAACCAACCTTGATATATTCCGCCAACGACCAGGGCAAAGACCAATAGTACTGGCCAGACGTGGAACAATGCTTTGATCCGCTCCCCATAGGGAACCGCGGCTTTTACGCCAGCGGCATCTGGGTGTAACCGCACATAGATCGAGATAACGATCACATAGCCTAAGGCGGCTAATATACCAGGAATCAAAGCAGCAAGAAATAACTTAGCAATATTTTGCTCGGTTAAAATAGCATAAATAACCAAGACAACCGAAGGTGGGATCAAAATCCCCAAAGTACCGCCAGCCGCTAAAGTCGCCGTAGAGAACCCTCCAGAATATCCATATTTTCGTAATTCAGGCAGGACCACCCGGCCCATCGTCGCTGCTGTTGCCAAAGACGAGCCACAGATCGAACCAAAGCCAGCACAGGCCCCAATCGCCGCCATGGCAATGCCACCCTTACGGTGGCCAAGAAAACTTTCCGCAGCCTTAAACACAGAGGCAGACATGCCACCGAGAGTGGCAAAATGGCCCATTAGCAAAAACATCGGTACAATCGACAATGTGTAGCTAGAAAAGGTACTGAATGTTTCAGATTTTAGTCTCGCCAAAGGTAAATTAAAACTTCCAGTCACAAAATACAGCCCCATCAACCCCACTAAAAACATCGCCAACCCTATTGGGACACGAATAAAAATTAATATGAGAAGTGCAGGAAAAGAAGCCAAACCAATTTCTAAATTGCTCATGAAATCATTCCCGTTTCATCAGATATAATATTTTTATCAGTAGCAAATTCGAGAATCCGAACTCCTGCTACAAAAGCTGCAATAACCGCAGCCATAACAGCCCCAATAAGGCTGGCAGCATAGGCCCACCAAACTGGAAATTGCAGCAAAAATGTGGTGTCCCCATAGCTTTGTTTAGATAGCATGCCTCTATAAAGCTGATAGGCTATCACGATCAACGCAATGGCGAACACTGTATCGATGACCATCTGTAAAAAGCGATTTACTCCCTTAGGTAGTTTTGAGGTAAAAACATCAACGGAAGCGTGACCACCAGAGATTTGGCAAAAAGGCAAAAAGGCAAAAATTGAAAATGCCACACCAGCCTCTAAGAGTTCAAAATCGCCATTGATAGGGCCAACACCAGCCTGCAGAAACCATGTGGAGACTGTGGGAAGCGCTAAGCCAATCCAGCCATGCAGCAAGCCGTTTAAGCTGCGGCCGACAACCGAAATACAGATAAGCATAATCAAGAGTACCAAAACCAGACCTCCACAAATAGCCATTAAGCGCGCAGCCCGCATCGCTAAGTTGTGCATGTCTCCCTCCACTCTATAATAAAAATCGCCGCGCGAACCAACCCGCAAGTCGTAGTTAATATGTTTTAATCTTAGTTGGCAGAAGTCATCAGTCGAGTGGCTTCATCAATTAAGGCCTGACCATCAATACCACGACCTGTCATTTCTTTTAGCCAAAAACCATAAACTGGTTCCGCAGCCTTAGCCCATACGGCTGATTGGGCAGCATTTAGGGTAATGATGTTATTACCACGGTCTACAGCTACTTTGCGCCCAGCCGCATCATAAGCCTGTTGCGTAGTGCCTGCAAAGATAGAGAATTCCAAACCAGAGTTTTCTTCCATAACTACTTTAAGATCATCAGGAAGAGATGCAAACTTGTCTTTGTTCATCACCAAAACAAAGGTCAATGTGTACATCATGGCGCCAGTGAACTCAGTATGGTTTTCTACCAACTCTGGCACCTTCAAAGCTTTGGTTACCTCCCAAGGAATAGTTGTGCCATCTATTACACCTTTGGACAGCGCCTCTGGAACAGCTGGCACGGGCATTCCAACTGGAGTTGCACCCAATTCTTTCAACATCGCGTTGATCTGGCGCGACGCTCCGCGAATTTTCATACCATTGAAATCAGACGGTGTTGTGACCGCTTTGTTGGCATGGATCACACCAGGTCCATGAACCCATGCTCCCAAAACTTTCAGATTGCCAAACTCACGCTCTGCAATGTCATTTTCCATCATCGTCCAGAACGCTGCCGAAGCTGGTGCCGCGTCATCTACCAAAAAGGGTAACTCAAAGACTTCGGTGGACGGATAACGTCCCGGGGTGTAGCCTACAACGTTCCAAGTAATATCAATCACACCATCCAAAACTTGGTCTATCAACTCAGGCGGCTTACCACCCAATTGCATCGCCGCATAGCGAGTGATTTCAATGCGATCACCAGAGGCAGCTTCGATCTTATCTGCCCATACATCAATAATTTTTGCGGGAATCGTAGCTTGTGCTGGAAGAAAGCTTTGAAGGTTGAAATTGTACTCTGCGGCGATAGCCATACTAGACAATCCAAGACTAATGGCTACGCCACCCAATAGGTCAAATAGTGATCTGCGTTTTGTCATCATTCATACTCCCATAATGATTATTATAATGGAGGCAAAAATTTTGCCAGAGGTTGATCAGCAAATAAAAACTTTTCTAAGGTCATAGATTATTTTACCATTTCATGGGACGGAATATCTTAGAAATCGAGATTTAATCAATACGAGTCTGCAAAGGCAGAGTAAAAGGAATTCATGATGCCACATCCCTTGGTGACCAGATCAAATATCAACACGTTTCAACGCGATGGAGTTGTGTTGGTGAAGGGATTGTTCGCCGATTATGTTGACAAACTGCGCGCTGGCATTGCCCGCAACATGGAGGATCCTGGTCCATATGCAGCCGAAAACCTAAAAGCCACTGAGAGCGGCCGTTTTTTTGATGATTATTGCAATTGGCAGCGGATACCAGAATTTGAAACGGTTGTGCGACAAAGTCCCGCTGCGGCAGTTGCGGCAGACTTGATGAGTTCGAATTGCGTGCAGATGTTCCATGAACATATTTTGGTCAAAGAGCCTGGTACGTCCAAACCGACGCCATGGCACCAAGACAGCCCTTATTACTTTGTAGGTGGCGTTCAAAATATCAGCTTTTGGAGTCCGCTAGACCAAGTAACTAACGCCTCTCTTCGCTGTGTGGCAGGCAGTCACAAATGGCCCAAGCCAGTCTTGCCCACCCGTTGGCTAGCGGAGGATAGTTTTTACCCAAATGAGGATGATTATATGCCCGTTCCGGATCCGGATGCTGAGGATATGGAAATCCGCGAATGGGCAATGGAACCGGGGGATGCGGTGGCGTTTAGCTTTGCCAGTCTGCACGGCGCGCGCGGTAATGAAAGCACCAGCCGCCGCCGAGCCTTTTCGCTGCGCCTTCTAGGCGATGATGCCCACTATGTTGCCCGCCCAGGAAGCACATCTCCACCTTTTCCGAACCATGGCATGAACCCTGGACAAAAGCTGCGCGATGATTGGTTCCCAGTACTTTTTGAGCGTTAAACCGCATCAAAATCTAACACTACATGATCAGATTTTGGTTGGAACTGGCAGGCTAAAACAAAGCCTTTCTCCATCTCCCAAGCCTCAAGAGAAAAGTTTTGGACCATAGCGCCCTGCCCCTCGGCTAGCTTACAACGGCAAGTGGCGCACATGCCATTAGCACACGAATAAGGCAACTCAAGCCCAGATTGCGTTGCCGCATCCAAAAGCATTTGCCCCTCTACCATCCGGAAACGCCGCCGCGCGCCATCGAGTACTACCTCAACCAGCGCGCCTTTAGTTGCCGCCATCACAGGCGCTGATCCCGCAACGGGCAAAGGACTGGAAGGTGTAAATAGCTCAAACTTGATCCGACCAGCAGGCACACCTAAAACACGCAAGGCGTCCGAGGCAGCCTCAATCATCGATTGGGGCCCACAGATATAGATTGCATCATACTCCAACGGAGCGATTAATCCGCGTGTGGCCATGGTGCTGAGCTTTTCTGCATCTATTCGACCATTGAACAGCGCTACATCCTGCGCCTCCTCATCCATTACGTGGGTCATCAAAAACCGTGTCAGGTATTGGTCTTTAAGATCATCAAACGCCTGCCTAAACATCACACTGTCGGTATTGCGATTGGCATAGCAAAGTGTGATCGTACTATGAGGTTCGCCTTCCAGCACCGATTGCGCGATGGATTTAATCGGGGTCACGCCAGAACCAGCAGCCAAAAGCAAATAATTATGACGTCCACCAATTGGAGCAGTAAAGCGCCCTTGCGGCGACATCACACGTAATACATCTCCTGGGTTCAACCCAAGCGCAAAACCCGAAAAAGTCCCGCCTTCAATGCGTTTAATCCCGACTGATACCACATCAGATCTAACTGGCGAACAGATAGAATAAGACCGGCGCACATCCACTCCGTCAATCTCGGCTCGTAGAGTCAAATATTGTCCCGGTACAAACGTAAAAGCGGATTGCAGCGTCAGTGGTATATCAAAACTAAGCTCTACGGAGGAGGCCGTGTCTTCACGCACCGCAGATATCGTCAAATCATAAAACCTAGACTTGGCCATGTCGCCCCCTCAAATACATTTGAAATAGTCAAAAGGCTCAAGACAGGCATTGCAGCGATAATGCGCCTTGCAGGCTGTTGAGCCAAATTCGGATAATTTGGAAGTATCTTGTGCCGCACAGCGCGGGCAGGATACCATAACATCCCCAAACAAAGCACGCTTTGACGACGAGCCAGTCACCGGTGGCGCAATACCATAGGCGCGCAGCTTTTCGCGCCCCCGGTCGGTGATCCAATCCGTGGTCCAAGCCGGGGTAAGCACCCGCTCAATCAGGGGATCAAACCCCGCATCTCGGAGTGCAGCCTCAATGGCCAGCTCAATCGCCAGCACAGCAGGACAACCCGAATAGGTTGGCGTGACACGTGCCACAGCCCGGCCTTGCGCATCAATCTCCAGACTACGCAAAATACCCAAATCAGCCACGGTCACCGCAGGCACCTCGGGATCCAACACCGCTGCTGCGACAGCCCAAGCCCTTTTGACCTGTAGATCTACCATGTCATATTTGGAAAACTGCGCTGCATATATTGCAACTGCGTCAACAGATGCCCCATCGCTTCCGTATGTCGCCCTTCACGTCCGCCTTTGTGCGCGTGGGTGAGATCTGGCGCCTGTAATTTAGCCGCCTTAAACACTTCACAGACATCAGCCAGCCAAGCCCCACGCAAGCTTTGTGGATCGGGTAAGATTAAAGCCTTTGACATTTCAAGCTCCACATCACCTACAGCGAAAAACTCACCCAGATAAGGCTCCAGCACAGAGCAAGCCTTCTGCATGCGCCGTGTACTTTCCTCAGTGCCATCACCCAAGCGAATCACCCATTCACCACAGTGACGCCTATGATATTTAGCTTCTTTAACCGCCTTGGCAGCAATCGCCGCGACTGCAGCATTTGATGAGCCCTCGGCCTCTGCCCAAAACAGCAGCATAAAACTCGCAAAATAGAACTGCCGCAGCATGGTTTGTGCAAAATCGCCATTTGGTAATTCGCAAATCAACAGGTTTTGGTAGTCCCGCTCAAGGCGCCCAAAAGCCAAGATATCTTCATCACGTCCCAACGCCTCCATGTCACCCGCATAGCTATAAAGCGCCCGGGCCTGGCCGATCAAATCCAAAGCAATGTTCGGCATCGCCAAGTCTTCTTCCAGCATCGGCGCCTGGCCACACCATTCCGACAGCCTATGACCCAAAATCAAATGGTCATCCGCCAAACGTATCAATGCTGCAAACATGGGGGCGTACATCACATATGCCCCACGTCATCGGGAATGTCGTAAAAGCTTGGGTGACGATAAATTTTGTCATCGGACGGATCAAACATTTGATCACGATCTTGTGGATCAGAGGCAACGATCTGCGCCGAAGGGATAACCCAAACCGAGAGCCCCTCACCCCTACGGGTATAGACATCCCTCGCAGCTTGCAGAGCCATTTCTGCGTCGGCGGCATGTAGCGAGCCACAATGCCTGTGCGCTAATCCATTGCGGGGCCGGATGAACACTTCCCAAAGTGGAATTTCCTGAGTGTTGGTCATCGGATCTCATTCACTCTGCGGCCATTGGCGTGGCGGCACGTTGCGCACGTTTGCGAGCGTGGGCCATAGCAGCCTCACGCACCCAAGCACCATCGTCCCAAGCCTTTTTGCGCGCAGCCACGCGGTCTTTATTAAGTGGTCCATGGCCCTTAACCACAGCCCAAAACTCGTCCCAATCAATCTCGCCATAGTCATATCGACCCTCTACTTCGTTCCAAACCAAAGCTTCATCCGGCAAAGTTAGGCCCAAGCGTTGCGCTTGCGGCACCGTAGCGTCAACAAATTTTTGACGTAGCTCATCATTACTGAACCGTTTAATTTTCCAAAGGGTAGATTGATCTGAATGTAGGCTTTCACCATCCGGTGGGCCAAACATCATGAGCGAGGGCCACCACCAGCGGTTTAGCGCATCCTGCGCCATATCTTTTTGCTCAGCAGTACCCTCAGCCAAGGTCAGCATGATTTCATAGCCTTGGCGTTGGTGAAAACTTTCTTCCTTGCACACCCTAATCATTGCCCGGGCATAGGGGCCGTAAGAACAACGACACAGCGGCACCTGGTTCATGATGGCGGCCCCATCCACTAACCACCCAATCGTGCCAATATCGGCCCAAGTTTGAGTTGGGTAATTGAAGATTGATGAATATTTAGCCCGCCCAGAAATCAGCTCTTCAGTCATCTCCTTGCGAGTGACGCCCAGGGTTTCGGCCGCTGAATACAGATAAAGACCATGGCCACCCTCATCCTGAACCTTGGCCAGCAAAGCCGCTTTGCGCCGTAAGGTGGGAGCCCGGGTAATCCAATTGCCTTCTGGCAACATGCCTACAATTTCCGAATGCGCGTGCTGACCAATCTGGCGGATCAGGGTTTTTCGGTAAGCCGCTGGCATTGGGTCGTTTGGCTCAATTTTTTCATCTGCGTCAATACGGGCCTGAAATGCGGCCAAAAATTCAGGTGTTTCGGCATTTTCCGAACCTGCGCCAATTAATCCTTGCGAATACATCTTAATCTCCAAGCTTCCCGGAACACGTTATGTTACAAATACCATCAAATCAATAATTTTTTGTAATGTTAATGAAAGCGCGCGCCAGCAACGTTTTCCACCCCACTCATACGCAGCAGATGCGGATAAAGCCCAGCGATCTCTTGTTGAACCTGCGCCAAAGGCCACTCAGGTATTGGGGCTTGTACTGTGGGATATCGCAATACTAGCCGCCGCCAAAAATGAATCAGCAGCACCCGCGCAACACGCGCCTGATCCGCGGTCATCTCACCATCCGTGAGATCTTGGCAACACGCACTGATCCGCTGGCAAGTTTGGACGTTGAGCGCCGGCAATACACTAGCCTTTGCCCAATTTGACAGGGCTAGGGGCTGGCAATCAAAGACCATGAAATCAGCATTGCAATGCGCCAAAACATGCGGCATGGATTCTGCAGGCCAAACACAACAACGCCCACCCAGCACTAGCGGCGGATTAGATGCAAATGTCGTCTGTAGCTCGGCCATATCAGCACCATCGGCAGCAAACGCAAAGATCCAATCCACAAGTGCCTCCGGCGCAGCATAGATGACAGCGGCGGCCTTGCTATACTCTGCCAAACCTTGAGGGGAGAACTGATAATGCGCCGTGCGGCCTTCACGTTTGCCCGCAACCAGCCCGTCTTTCGACAATCGAGACATCGCCGTGCGCACCGCTTGCGGCTCAATATCCAGAGCGGCGCAAATCTCCAGCAAGGAGGCCATGGAAATTTCCCCACCCTCAGGCTGCGCAATCTCTCCCAAAATAGTGACAATTACGGACCAGACCCGCAATCGACCTTGGGCGTGCAGATGGCGTATTAGATCACTTAAGGCAGCAGGTGTTTTGCTCATGCGCTCTTGGTTTCACCATATGAATTCATGGTCAACAATTCATATTCCGCCACGTGTTCCTGATCTTGATTGCGCAGGACCACATGCCAGCGCACTTCACCATAGTCCTCCGTGCGCCTGGTTTTACGCTTTACCGTCAGTTGCACAGCAATGCTGTCACCCACCACAACCGGTTTTTGAAATGACAAAGCGTTCAGGCCAGTATTCGCCAAGACAGGTCCGGGGTTAGGTTCCACAAATAGGCCAGCCGCAAAGCTGAGTAGCAAATAACCATGAGCCACACGGTCCGGAAAAAACGGGTTGGCCTTCGCAGCCTCGGCATCCAAATGCGCGTAAAACCGGTCTCCGGTGAAATCTGCAAAATGTTCGATATCTTCAAGTGTCACCTCACGCCCAGCGGTGTGGAGCGTCTCCCCAATTTGTAGCTGATTAAAGTTACGGGTGAAAGGATGCGCCGGGGCGGTCAACTCGGTAGAACCTGGGATCCAAGTCCCACAAATGGCGGTAAGCATGTCAGGGCTGCCCTGCACAGCGCTACGTTGCATGTAATGTTTCACACCACGCAGCCCACCGAGCTCTTCCGAGCCGCCTGCCCGACCCGGCCCACCGTGCACCATATGCGGCAAAGGAGAACCATGGCCTGTGCTTTCAGCCTGAGATACCCGATCATTAAAATATAATCGTCCGTGAAACGCCCCAGCCCCCAAGACCACCTGCCGCGCCACGGCCGGATCATGCGTGATCACTGAAGCCACTAGGGACCCGCCCCCACGATTGAGCAGCTCAATGGCATGGTCCATGTCTCGGTAGGGCATTAAGGTGGCCACCGGTCCGAACGCCTCCACCTCATGCACCGCCACGGCGTGATCTGGATCAGGGCAGACAAACAGCATCGGCGCGAGGAACGCCCCGGCCTCTGCACACGCTCCTTCCACATTACAGCTACCTTCATCACCAAAAATTAGGTTGCACTCTTTGGAGATAACCCGCGCCTGGGCAAGCACATCCAAGCGTTGGTCTAGCGATACAAGAGAACCCATTTGCGTATCTGCAAGAGCTGGATGGCCAATTTTGGTGGTACAGAGGCGTGCTTTCAAAGCAATCTGAACTGCCTCCATATGCGCCTCCAGAACCATAATGCGGCGGATTGCTGTGCATTTCTGCCCCGCCTTCGTTATCATCTCGCGATGAACTTCTGTCACGAAAAGATCAAATTCAGCGCTGCCTGGCACTACATCAGGACCAAGGATTGAGCCGTTCAAACTGTCCTGCTCTGCTGTAAAGCGCACACCATTTCTCAAGATATTAGGCGTGCTGCGCAGGGATAAGGCTGTAGCGGCACTTCCAGTGAAACCCACTGTGTCTTGGCAATCTAATATATCCAACAGGTTGCCCGTGCCACCCATAATTAATTGAATGGCCCCAACGGGCAAAATTCCACTGTCCAGAATAAGCCGCACCACCGCTCGCGTAACATATCCAGTGCTAGTGGCGGGTTTGATCATACTAGGTACCCCCGCCAGCAGACTGGGTGCAAGTTTCTCTAACATGCCCCAAACCGGGAAGTTAAATGCATTAATTTGCACCGCCACTCCCTGTAAAGGCGTATAGACATGCTGGCCCAAAAAGCTGCCGTCACGGCTAAGAATTTCCAATTCACCATCCGGAAAAATGAACCCTTCCGGCATTTCCCGCCTACCTTTAGAGGCATAGACTAACAGCGTCGCAATGCCTCCGTCGATGTCAATCTTACTGTCGGCCAGTGTCGCCCCAGTTTCAAACGATAACTCATACAGCGCTTTACGATGGAGCTTCAGGTGTAAGGCCAAGGCCTTTAGCATCCGGGCGCGATCGTGAAAGTTGAACCCTCTCAACCCCGGCCCACCAAAGATTTTGGCGTAATTCCGCATGCCAGAAACATCCAAAGCCCCACCCACAAATCCAAGCTCTCGGCCAGTGATCGCTGAACATACCGCGCGGCTGGGGTTGCTTGGGGCAATCCAATCGCCCATCACGAAACTTGAAAAGTTCTGCTGATCCAACATGCGCGGCCTCCTGAAAAATTTGGATTATTAATTGACCAATCGGTCAGTCTATGCAAGTTATTTGTGCAAACATCAGCGGAGGTAGTTTTGTCCGATACCATTCTTACAGAAAATAACGGCAGTTGGATGGAAATCACTCTCAACCGGCCAGAGCGTTTGAACGCGTTCAATGACGAGATGCATGTGACCATCCAAAAGGCACTTGACCAGGCCGCTGATCCAAAGATCCGTGCAGTTGTTTTGACCGGAGCCGGGCGCGGGTTTTGTACCGGCCAAGATTTGGACGGGCGCGATCCGCGCAAAATGAGTGGGCCTCCTGACTTAGGCAAAACCTTGAGCACGCTCTACAACCCTTTAGTCCATAAGTTGCGCAATCTTGCCAAGCCCATAATATGTGCTGTTAACGGCGTGGCGGCTGGTGCGGGTGCCAGTATTGTTTTTGGCTGTGACATTGTATTGGCCTCTGACAACGCCAAATTTGTGCAAAGCTTTGCCAAAGTGGGACTGATCCCAGACGCAGGCGGCACCTATCACTTGACGCAAATCCTCGGCCCGCTGCGCGCCAAAGCTTGGGCCATGACAGGCGCTCCCATCTCAGCAGCCACGGCCAAAAACTGGGGCTTAGTTTGGGAGTGTTTCGCACCTGACGACCTTATGGACGCCGCGCGTGCCATGGCTATTGAATTGGCGCAGGGGGCCACGCTGGGACTGGCACAAACCAAAGCAGCCATTCATCAGGTAGGTCTGCAAGATCTTGATGCCCACATGGCCCTTGAGGCCGAAATTCAGCGCGCCTGCGGCCAATCGGCGGATTATCTTGAGGGTGTTACAGCCTTTCTCAACAAGCGCCCTGCGCGCTATACCGGAGCCTAGTATGACACCACAGGACATTGCCAAGAAGTCCTCTGCCGCGCTGGATGCAAATGATGCTGCCAGCCACGGTTTGGGCATTGTGGTGACGCAGATTGCCCCGGGTCTTGCCATGGCCACCATGCCGATCACCCCCGACAAGCTCAACGGCCATGGAATTTGCCACGGTGGCTTAATCTTCACCCTTGCCGATACCGCCTTCGCCCATGCCTGCAACAGCTACAATCAAAGGGTTGTGGCGCAAAGCTGTAGCATCAGTTTTCTGGCGCCCGGCAAAGCCGATGACATATTAACGGCGACGGCCCGCGAGGTGCACCGCGCCGGGCGCAGCGGTATTTATGACATAGAGGTTATGAGTGCTGCCGGGGAAATCATCGCTCAATTTCGTGGACAATCACGCACCACCAAAGGCCAACATTTTGAGGATACACAGTCATGACCGAAGCCTATCTCTGCGCAGGGCGCCGCAGCGCCATTGGCCGATTTGGCGGCGCACTCGCCCAAACCCGACCAGATGACCTACTGGCGCAAGTGATCCGCGCGACCATGGCCGATGTGCCCGGTTTGGATCCAACGGCCATCGATGATGTGATCATGGGCTGCGCCAATCAAGCCGGCGAAGACAATCGCAACGTGGCCCGGATGGCCGCTCTTTTGGCCGGATTGCCCGAAAGCGTTGCCGGCGTAACCATCAACCGGCTATGCGGCTCTGGGTTGGACGCGGTGGCCATGGCCGCGCGGGCCATCAAAGCCGGTGAGGCCGATGTGATTTTGGCTGGTGGTGTGGAAAGCATGACCCGCGCGCCCATGGTGATGCCAAAAGCTGACACCGCCTTTTCGCGCAAAGCAGAAATTTATGACACCACAATTGGCTGGCGGTTTGTGAACCAGGATATGGAGGCCAGCTTTGGGATAGACAGCATGCCTGAGACTGCCGAAAATGTTGCCGAAAGTTTTGACATTAGCCGACATGATCAAGACGCTTTTGCCCACCGCAGCCAATCGCGCGCTGCCGCTGCCATTGCATCAGGCCGGTTCACCCATGAGATCACCCCAATTTCCCTGCCACAGCGCCGGGGCGATCCAATTATTTTTGACACAGATGAACACCCCCGCGCCACGCCCCTGGAAAAGCTTGCCACTCTTGCAACACCGTTTCGTGAAAATGGCTCGGTGACAGCAGGCAATGCCTCAGGTATCAATGACGGCGCGGCGGCTTTGATCATCGCCTCAGAGGTGGCCGTGGCCAAATACGGCCTCTTACCGTTGGTACGGATTGCAGGAACTGCCGTGGCGGGCGTGGCCCCACGCATTATGGGCATTGGTCCAGCTCCTGCCACGCAAAAGCTGCTCACACGGCTTGGGCTAAAAATGACTGACATAGATCTGATTGAGCTCAACGAAGCCTTCGCTGCACAAAGCTTGGCGGTCCTGCGGGCGTTGGGTTTGGCAGATGACGCAGATCACGTAAACCCTAATGGGGGCGCTATAGCGCTGGGTCACCCACTCGGAATGTCCGGTGCGCGCCTCGCCCTCACCGCTGCCCATGAAATGCGACTCCACGGCCATAAACGCGCTTTGTGCACCATGTGCATCGGCGTGGGCCAAGGCATAGCGATGATACTTGAGCAAGTTTGAGAACAACATGAAAGATCTTTCCCCAAGACCTGGCGACCTTGACGCTATTGAAACCGCAGGCCGTGATGAAATTGAGGCCTTACAATTAAAACGGATGCAATGGTCCCTCGCCCATGCCTACAATAATGTGCCACATTACAAAGCCAGCTTTGACAACGCTGGTGTGCATCCGGATGATCTAAAGTCCGTGGCCGATCTTGCCCGCTTTCCTTTCACCGTTAAGTCTAACCTTCGCGATAACTACCCCTTTGGGCTATTTGCCGTGCCAAGAGCTCAGGTAAACCGCATTCACGCCTCCTCCGGCACAACCGGCCAACCCACAGTAGTGGGCTATACTAAGGCTGATTTGGCAATGTGGGATGTAGTCATGGCCCGTTCTTTGCGAGCAGCCGGGTTGCGAAGTGGTGATCTACTGCACAATGCCTACGGCTATGGGTTGTTTACCGGCGGCCTGGGCGTACATGGCGGTGCCGAAAAAATGGGACTAACTGTGGTCCCCATTTCCGGTGGAATGACAGAGCGGCAGGTACGGCTAATCGAAGACTTTAAGGCCACAGGGATCACCGTGACACCTACCTATATGCTTTCCATTCTAGACGAATATCGCCGGCAAGGCTTGGACCCCAGAAAATCACCCCTACAAATTGGAATCTTTGGAGCTGAGCCATGGACCAATGCCATGCGCGAGGAGGTGGAACAATCTTTTGATATGCATGCGGTGGATATTTATGGACTATCAGAAGTGTTGGGACCCGGTGTGTCTTGTGAGTGTGTGGAAACAAAAGATGGACTTCATATTTGGGAAGATCATTTTTACCCTGAAATTATTGACTCACAAACTGGCCAGGTGCTCCCCGATGGCGAACTGGGTGAACTGGTGTTCACTTCGCTTAGCAAAGAAGCTTTTCCGATCATCCGCTACCGCACCCGAGACCTTACCCGGCTCTTGCCCGGAACCGCGCGCAGTATGCGCCGGATGGAGAAAGTCACGGGTCGCAGTGATGACATGATCATTCTACGCGGGGTTAATGTGTTCCCTACCCAGATCGAGGAGCAACTTCTGAAGGTCCCCGGGCTGGCGGCGCACTTTCAAATTGAGCTAATCAAGAAAGGCCCACTGGATCATATGATCGTGCATGTAGAGGGAACAGCCCCCGCGGCAGCCATATTAACAAAGTTGATTAAGTCAAATGTGGGGGTCAGCGCCGAGGTTCAAGCCAGCGGTGACAACACGGTCGCCCGGTCGCAAGGCAAGGCAGTGCGCGTGATCGACAACCGGAAACCCAGCTAAGCCATGGCCCGTCCTATCGCCAAAGATCATGATGCAAAACGCGCCGCTATCCTAAAAAAGGCGGCGGGGTATTTTGCGGATCATGGATACGACCGTGCCTCCGTCAGCCAAGTAGCTCAGGCCTGCGGCATATCTAAATCACTGATATATCATTACTATGATAGCAAAGATCTACTATTATTCGATATCCTCCACAGCCACCTGACCCTGGTGCATGACGCTGTGGCCACCGTCTCAAATCATGATGAGGATCCTGAGGCTCACTTGCGCCATCTAGTGGCTGAATTGCTCATGACCTACAGAGGCGCCGATGCCGAGCATCGACTGCAATTGCAAAGTAGTACAGCGTTATCACCCAAACAACAGCAGGACTTGGCCATAATTCAGCGAAAAATTGTCAATATTTTTGCCAACACAATCCAGAGCATTGCACCAGATTACCTCCGAGGCGAGCCGATACTGCTGCGGCCCATCACCATGTCGCTCTTTGGGATTCTCAACTGGTTTTACCTTTGGCATCAGCCTGGCCTCGGTTTAACCCGCAGCGCATATGCAAATATGGCAACTGATATTTTACTAGGTGGCTTGGAGCGCTTGCTCCGCCAGAAGAGTGCCCCAAAAACTTAAACGCCTACCCAAGAAGCGCGGCCATTCGTTGCATGGCGAAAGCATAGCCTTGCACACCAAATCCCGCAATCACACCGTCCGCACGCAGGCTCACATAAGAAAAATGGCGAAAGCTTTCACGTTTATGAACATTGGAGATATGGACCTCAAGCACGGGGCCCTCAAAGGTATGCAACGCATCCAAAAGCGCCACTGAAGTATGAGTTAGCGCAGCTGGGTTGATGATAATTCCCGCTGAAGTTTCCCGTGCATTTTGGATCATATCAATCAATGCACCCTCATGGTTGCTTTGCAGCAACTCAGAGCGCATGCCTAAAGAACTAGCTATACCTGCGCAGGTTTTAGCCACGTCATCTAAGGTATCATGGCCATAAATCTCAGGTTGCCGTTGTCCCAAAAGGTTTAGATTTGGACCGTTTATAATTGTAATAAGATTTACCATACCAATAGTCCCATCTTGTTTATATGGCCCCATGCCATAGTTTTTCGAAAATTGCGAATATTTTTTGCTTCTAGGCCAAATTAAGCAGCAAGCTCGCACATCACATCGTAAGCAAAAATAATATCTGCTTCAGTCACATCAAATTGACCAATTTGGAATCTAATAGCAATTTTTCCGTCTACTTTAGTTTGCGTAATATAGATCCGACCATCATCATTAACGTTGTTCACAAACTCAATCTGTGCTGCATCATCGAGCCCTGTAATACGAAACGTAAACAGAGATAGGATAGGCGTAGTAACAACTTCGAAGAGAGGGTTTACCCCCAGCTTTTCGGCCAGTTCTTCGGCCCAAATCACGTGGTTGCGCAATCGCGCCCTTAAAGCCTCTAGCCCGTAGGAGCGGAGCAAAAACCAAATTTTTAGGGCCCTAAATCGACGCCCCAAAGGGACTGACCATTCGGAATAGTTGATCAGCCCATCGTGGCCATGGGTTTTGAGATACTCCGGTTGAATTGCCAGAGTTTTAACCAAGCTTGCAGGATCTGCCAGAAAGTGCGCAGAACAGTCAAACTGTGCACCAAGCCATTTATGGGGGTTAAATACAATTGAATCTGCGCCCTCAACACCGGACCACAACTCGCGAAATTCGGGGCATATCATACCAGCCCCAGCCCAAGCGGCGTCGATATGGCTATAGAGGTTGAACTCTTTGGAAATTCTTACAACCTCTGTGAGATCATCACATGCGCCAGTTCCAGTCCCTCCAGTACAAGCAATGATACCGGCTGGGCGATAGCCTGCTTCTATGTCCGCTTGAATTGCTGCTTTCAACGCCAAGGGATTCATGCCGCGCAGTGGACCTGAAATAGGAATACGTACTAAATTATCCTGCCCAATACCCGATACCCAGATTGCACGATCCACCGAGGTATGTACCTCCGCAGAGCAATATATCCGCAACCTTGCAGCCCCCGATAGCCCCACTTTATTACCTTGCCAGTCCAAAGCCCGCTCACGCATAGTAAGTACCGCCGCTAGTGTGGCGGAAGAGGCTGAATCCTGAATAACACCAGAAAAGTTTACAGGCAGGCCGATAGCCTGGCGCAACCAATCCAGCATCATAGTTTCCATTTCTGTTGCAGCCGGCGATGTTTGCCACAGCATGCATTGTGCTGCGATGGTAGATACCAACATCTCTGCTAGCATAGAAGGAGGGGCCGCATTGGCTGGAAAGTAGGCAAAGAAACGTGGGTGCTGCCAATGGGTAATCCCAGGCATTACAACACGTTCAAAATCTGCCATAATCTCATTCATCGAATGCGGGCCTTCGGGCGCACTTGGCGCAATCAAACTTGCCACATCACCAGGCGACGTCTGCGCCCGAACAGGCCTATCGCGCAGGCTGGTGTGATAGTCTGCTGCCCATTGAGAAATTTTTGCGCCCCAAACTGAAAACTCATCCCACTTCATCGACGGCTCCTACAAAAAACTGGTGCCCCCTGTTTACTGATAAGGCTTGAGGCGTCAATGCGGAGACGTTGTTGGCAAGAAATTATTGCTGTATCTAAATGCAGATTTTACGACACTGCATTAAGCTAAATACCGAAGGATGCAGCTTATTCAACAACTAAACATGCTGCTGTTGGATTGTCAGAAGCCCTGGCCATCACCCACGGCGATCAGAGAATCAAAGTCTCAGTTGCCTGCCCACAGTATGTGGCCTCACAGATGTTGGGCTATGACTAACCGACACAAGCAAGTAATATTCCCGGGGTATTGAGCCCAACTGTTCTTGCCCAGTGGGTAGCCAATGCGATGAAGGTTGAGACTTTCATCATCCTACCACACCCAGAAGTAGCAGAATATATGATCTTCAAAGCTTCACATTATAAAAAATGGCTGATTGCAATGCGTGAGCTTAGAGCCAAGGTTATCGCCAAACTGGGCAGTGCCGATTTAACTGAGATATACGAATTAATTTAATTCTCAGAGTAAACCACCCATTACAAAAAATTTCTGCATAGTAATTTCTGTCACCCTATCATAGCCCTGATGACAATTTTCAGAAGTTTTGACAAAACCCATCTTGGCAAACGCATTTTGGTTTTCCACCAATTCAATACGAACTTGCAGCTCAAGTCGATCCAATCCAAGATCCATTGCGATCCGCTCACAAGCGTGTACCAAAACCCGCGCTATGCCTTGGCCGCGCAGGCTTGAATCTACAGCCATTTTGCCAAGATAAAGCGCATGGTTACGAGGACTTGCCACCACACAGGCTTTAACAGGATCACCCATACCTAAAATCCAATCCGTTTGCGCCATTTTAGTCAAATCTTGAAGCGTAAGGCTATGCATCGAACTAGGGGGATCAATACGGCCAGTCATAAAAGAAAAGGATTCTTGGATTAAATGTAAAACCTGCAACAATGCAGGGTCACTTTGTATCAATATACGAATGGGACTATCACTCATCAGTACGTCACTTTGTTCAAAACACTTGAAGGTATTTT
>JAVLEV010000003.1:25254-36719 GCA_031920365.1 Planktomarina sp.
CAGATTTTTGATAAGCTGAACGGGAGCGGTATTGGCTACCTTAGGCACAACCCAAAATAACGCCTACCTCTTCCACCACAAAATATCCGCAAGTTTCTATATTAACTTCTATTCGCAAAGCCACCTTAGAAAAAATTTGGCGATTCAGTTTCAAACAAAAGAGTTGTGCCTAGCACAAGGTAGCATAAGTCACCTTAATAGCAGCCTCACCCATCGATGTGGCAGGGGTTATTAAAATTTGTGATCTAGCCAATCCCATAGAGTTGAAACATACCCTTCTAAATTTTATTTGGAAGATTTTGGCCATTAAAAAATGCGATCAAGTTATCGACCGCAATTAACCCCATATCGACCCGAACCTCCAGTGCTGCAGTACCCAAATGTGGCAGCAGCGTGACGTTTTCCATATTTTTCAAAGCTTGTGGAACCTTAGGCTCACCCTCATAAACATCTAAGCCAGCACCCGCAATTTTCCCGTCAGAAAGGGCAGCAATCAATGCGGTTTCATCTATAATATCACCACGTGCAATATTCACTAAAATAGCATGGGGGCGCAAAGCAGATAAAGCCTGTGCGTCAATGATATGATGCGTAGCCGCACCACCGGGTAAAGCCAAAACAACCACATCACAAGCCTGCATGACTTCGTGAATTGACGCTAATTGGCAGCAGCCATCAATTAGTTTTTCCGAGCGATTGTAAAACACGACCGGCATCCCAAATCCCAAGCGGCAGCGCTGTGCAATGGCTTGGCCAATTCTACCCATCCCAATAATACCAACAATTTTACCTGACATGTGCATGCCCAAAAGTTGGGTTGGATGCCAGCCACTCCAATCATCAGAACGCACAAGCCGCTCTCCCTCCCCAGCACGACGGCAGGTCATTAGCATCAAGGTCAACGCGATATCTGCTGTCGAACCGGTAACGGCCCCAGGTGTGTTTGTGACAAGTATTTCAATCGCCTCTGCCGCTTCTAGATCAATGTGATTGTAGCCCACACCAAAGTTAGCCAAAATTTTGCAAGGCACAGCTTTCAGTCCAGCAAAAGCCTTAGCTGAAAAATCGTCACCAAGGGTCGGCAGGACGGCATCATAATTTTGCATAGCCACTCGAGCTTCAGCTGCATCCATTGGAGATTGATCATGGCGTACCGTGACGTCAAAATGGTCTCGGGCGGCCTTCAGTACCTCAACGGGAAGTTTGCGGCTAATCAACACCCGAATCAAAATAACCGTCCTCCAATTGGAATGCAGGTATCAGGCCGCATCAGCACTACCGCGCCCTCACTATCCGGCACGCCTAGCACCAAAACCTCAGACATCACCTTACCAATTTGCCGGGGTGGAAAATTAACTACAGCCATAACATTTGTGCCAATCAAAGCATCCGGTGTATAGTTATCTGTTAGCTGTGCTGATGATTTTTTCTCACCCAAGTCACCACCGAAATCGACCCAAAGTTTAATCGCAGGTGTGCGCGCTTCTGGGTAAGGTTCTGCGCGGGTTATAACGCCAACCCGAATATCAACCTTCATAAAATCATCGAAGGTAATCTCAGCCATTCGAAAGTTCCTGAGAACGTTTGGTTGCAGCATTTACAGCGCTGGTCATCAAAGACTGCAGTCCTGAATTATCGCGCATTAAAACCTCCAACGCTGCCTGTGTTGTACCGTTAGGGCTAGTAACATTAATTCGAAGTTGTGCTGCACTCTCACCCGATTGTATGGCCAATGCTCCAGCGCCAGCGACTGTAGCTTGAGCTAATTGCATAGCCATCTCTAACGGCAAGCCTTGCTCTACGCCGGCTTGAGCTAGAGTCTCAATCAAATGGAATACATAGGCAGGACCAGATCCTGAAATACCCGTAACTGCATCTATCTGGCCTTCGTTCTGCAACAAAATGGTTTGACCAACAGCTGACATCAAGTTTTGAGCTTCTACTATTTCTGTATTAGTAGCACAGTCATTACCAATCAGAGCCGTTATTCCTTGGCCAACAGCGGCAGGCGTGTTTGGCATAGCGCGGACAATAGGTGTAGAGCGCCCCAAGACCTCCTCAAAAGCTGATATCGGCGTGCCAGCAGCAACCGATATAAATAAACTGGTCGCTGCACCAAACCGCTGCAAACGTGGCAGCGCTTCTCCCATCATTTGAGGTTTTACCGCAACCAAAACAACTGCAGGATCATTCGGCAGCATTTCATTAATGCGAACACCACACGAAAGAACCCATTCACTGGGCTTAGGGTCCAATATCCATACAGATCTTGGGTCCATCCCCTGCTCAAGCCAACCCGACAGCAGCGCTGATCCCATTTTACCACAGCCCAACATCACAAGGCCACGCTCCAAGATATTTTTAGATACCATTTTTCATTATCCATCAAATTTCGATATTTAACGTAACTATGCGTGACCATAAGCCTCTGTAATGGCCACTTGCATAGCGGATTCCGGGGGCTCTTCACCCCATGTAACAAGCTGAAAGGCTGGATAGTAGCGCTCTGCAGACAAAACTGCGGCAGAAATCATAGTATCAATCTGATCAGGGCTAGCCATTTGCCCACCTGCTAAAATTAAACCATAGCGAAAAATCATTAAGTTTTTTTCGCCCCAATATGTAAAGCTACCAGCCCAACAATTATCATTCACCGCATTGAGCAGAGTATATAACTCGTTCATCCGATGGGAAGGCGGTTCCATATCAAAAGTACAGATCAGGCGGAGAGTTTCATCAATCTCTGACCACGCCAAAGTAACTGAATAGCTGCGCCACTGCCCAACTACAGACACAGAAATCTGGTCTTCCGCAATACGCTCGAATTCCCATTCTTGGGTAGCAGCAATATCTTGTACTATGTCAATTGGGTGAACATCTTCAAAATCAAAGGCATGGGTCGAAAGTCCCATAACGGCCTCCTTCCAGGAAATATTTACGCCTACAGCTTATCGCAAAAAATTGTATAAGCCCCAATATTTTGCGGTACGTATGCAAGCTGCATACTAAGTATGGTGGCTGCAAGCATCCTTACTGTCCAGTGAAATCTCTGGGGATAAGTCATTAAACTGTGGAGAAGGTGGGCAATTGAGAACAAAAAGCTACAAAATACAAAAGGCCGCCCAAAAAGGACGGCCAAAATAATGAAAAAGGTAAATTAGCTATTTCTTTTTCTTAGCGACTACAGCATCCATAGTATCCAAACGCATTTTTAAAGCATTATTTTCTTCACGAGCTTTTTGAGCCATAGAGCGTACAGCTTCAAATTCTTCACGTGTTACAAAATCGCGATCAGCCAGCCAGCGGTCCATTAAACTTTTCATAGCAGTTTCGGCTTCATCCTTTGCGCCTTGGGCCACACCCATCGCATTAGTCATCAGTTGCCCAATATCATCCATAAACTTATTTTTGCTTTGCATTGTCTATCTCCCCGGCATCAGTATTCTACTTTAACTCTATATGGCTCCTAAAACAAAAATTCTCAAGCTTGACTTAAAGCGCCGCTGTGGAAATGAAAGAGTATGTTAGCTTTGATTCCATTCCCCGACATCTCACCAGTGCTATTCGCACTGAACGTTCCACAATGGCAATTCAACTTAGGCGGTGCTGGTTATAGTCTTGGCGGCTTTGAGTTAGCCATTCGCTGGTATGCTTTAGCCTACATTGCAGGTATCTTTCTGGCCAGCTGGTTGATGAAACAGGCTATCCGTACGCCGAGTCTTTGGACAAAAAGTAAACCTACATTCACTGAAGAAAACTTAGAGAATTTAGTTGCATGGCTGATCATCGGCATAATTATTGGTGGTCGTTTAGGCTATGTACTTTTCTACAAACCACTTTATTACCTTGATGACCCAATAGCTGCACTGCGGATTTTTGACGGTGGTATGTCATTTCATGGTGGATTTTTAGGTGTAGTAGCCGCTGGTATTTTATTTTGCCGCAAATACCAAATCCCAATTCTGCCCGCGGCAGATGTTATGGCAATGTCGGCGCCAGCCGGTCTGCTATTTGGACGCTTAGCTAATTTCGTTAACGCTGAACTTTGGGGGCGAGAGACCGTCCTACCATGGGGCGTTATATTTCCAGGGAATGAAGCGCAAACCTGCTCTGATGCGATTGTAGGCCTGTGCGCACGACATCCATCTCAGCTTTATGAAGCTTTGGGCGAAGGACTAATTCTAGGTGTTGTCTTGGTCTACCTTATGTTTAGGACTAGCGCCCTGCGTTACACAGGCCTTTTAACAGGAATATTCGCATTAGGTTATGGCCTTACAAGGTTTCTGGTAGAGCTGGTACGCCAGCCAGACGCCCATTTTCAGTCGCTACAAAACCCGATTGGCTATGCGATACAAGTGAGTGAGTGGGGTCTGACAATGGGGCAAATACTATCCCTTCCAATGATTCTAACCGGACTCTGGTTTATTACAAAAGTTCTCAAGCCGTGACAGCATTAACTAAAATTTTACGACAGCGCATTATGTCTCAGGGTCCAATAAGTATCGCTGACTATATGGCAGAATGCTTGATGCATCCCGAACATGGCTACTATACAAACCAAGAGGTATTTGGCCGGAGCGGTGATTTTATAACCGCTCCAGAGATCAGTCAAATGTTCGGTGAAATGGTTGGCCTGTCCCTTGGTTCTGCTTGGCAAGCTCAGGACTGCCCCAAAGATGCAGTTTTAGTAGAACTTGGCCCTGGAAAAGGTACGCTGTTGCGAGATCTTAGGCGCATATCGAGTATAATGCCAGGCTTCGAACAGTTATGCGTCCATTTGGTTGAAGGCTCACCAAAGCTACGAAAAGTACAAAGGGAAGCGGCCGATAATGTGACCCATCACAACGAAATCTCTACCCTGCCACAGGCACCTATTTTTCTTATAGCAAATGAATTTTTTGATGCACTGCCCATGCGCCAATTTTATCGATCGGACAAAGGCTGGGAAGAAATACTAATAGGTGAGCGCGAACTTGGCCTCAGCTTTGGCCGTGCAGCCCCACAGAAATTTAATTTTTTAGCGCATCGGTTGCTGGATACAAAAATAGGTGACATCGTCGAATATTGCCCCTCTCTTCCATCCATCATGGCTGAAATTTCCCATCGTATCAATACCTATGGGGGTGCCGCCTTGATCATTGACTATGGCGATTGGCGCTCTCAGGGCGACACGCTTCAGGCAATTGGTGATCATGCGATGGTTGCGCCTCTGACTGCCCCAGGTGAAACTGACATCACAGCTCATGTCGATTTTGAAGCCATATTCAAGGCCGCAGTCCCTGCCACCACTTCGCGCCTAACCACCCAAGGGGTATTTTTGGAACGCTTGGGGATCACCCAACGAGCACAGACTTTAGCGGAGCAACTTAAAGGAGTGGCATTAGACAACCATATAGCGGCCCACCGACGACTTACGCATCCCGATGAAATGGGCTGCTTATTTAAAGTAATGGGCCTGGCTGGGACTGCCGCTGCACTTCCCGCAGGGTTTGAGCCGTAACTTTCAAAGCAAAGGTAGAATAATGCTAAAGCCACTTACATCTAATCTACTAATGGGCGTGAAACATGGGTTTTTTACCCGAATTGGGGGGCATTCCTCAGGCATATATCAGGGCTTGAACTGCGGCCGAGGATCGAAAGATATCCCACTAGATGTTAGGACCAATCGTTGCGCAGTTACCACATATTTTGATATGCCAGAAATGTCGTTGCAATCGGTAAACCAGATTCATTCTGCAGATGTTGTGATCTTAAAAGATGGCTCGAAAGGCACACAAAAGGCAGACGCAATGGTTACAGCCACCCCAGGATTATTATTGGGTATTCTCACCGCAGATTGCCAACCAGTCTTACTCTATGATGCAAAAGCGCAAGTCATCGGTGCAGCCCACGCAGGCTCAAAAGGCGCTAAAGCCGGTGTATTACAAAACACTATTGCAGCTATGGAAACCATTGGTGCAGACCGTGGCAACATCTCCGCTGTCATCGGTCCAAGCATTAACCAAGAATCTTATGAAGTTGGGCCAGATTTTCGGGATGAAGTTTGCCATGATGACACCAAAGCCTTGCAATTTTTTACCTCAGGAAAAGGCGAACGCTTTCAGTTTAATTTACCGGGTTATGGGCTATCAATACTGAGAGATGCCGGGGTCAAACGAGCAAAGTGGACAGGCCATTGCACCTATTCAGATCCAGAAAATTTTTATTCCTACCGCCACTCGGTACATCAGAAAGAACATGATTACGGTAGATTAATCGCATGCATCACTTTATAATAAATTTTAATATTTGCCTATGGTCGCTTAGATAAACGTTCTTCCAAAACCTCAAAAGGTACTCCAGGCTGATCTTTTGCACCACGTATCACCAACGAAGTTTTGACCGAGGCCACATTGTCCGCAGACGTTAACTCTTCAGTAAGGAAAGATTGGAAAGTTGAAAGGTCTGGGGCTACGCATTTCAAGATGAAATCAACTTCGCCATTTAGCATGTGGCATTCACGCACTAAGGGCCAGCCCAGGCACCGCGCTTCAAAAGCGGATAAATCTGTCTCCGCTTGGCTTTGAAGGCCGACCATTGCGAAAACTTGCACTTCAAAACCTAATTTTCTGGCATCAATATCTGCATGGTATCCACCAATATAACCTGTCTCCTCCAACGTACGCACACGGCGCAGGCACGGAGGAGCTGATATGCCAACTCGCTTAGCCAATTCGACATTCGTCATTCGCCCATCCGCCTGCAATTCAGCCAATATCATGCGATCAATATCATCCAAACGGTGCATAAAGCTTATACCTTTCCACAATGCTAACATAACATACCGAAATCGCCCACTAAACGCAATAATATTTCAACATTGAGCAACATTAATTCGTGAAGCTATTTCCTAGAGTAGGAAACCTATTTGAGCTTTTGCATTGAGGCTGGTCCGTGTACATACAAAAAAAATATTAGTCGGTAGGAATTCATATGTCTAACACGCGCCATACCAAAGTTTTAATCATCGGTTCAGGCCCAGCGGGCTACACCGCAGGAGTTTATGCAAGCCGCGCTATGTTAGACCCTATTTTAGTACAGGGAATCGAACCAGGCGGCCAACTGACTACGACCACTGAAGTCGAGAATTGGCCTGGTGATTCTCAAGTTCAGGGCCCCGATTTAATGGTACGTATGCAAGATCACGCCAAAGCAATGGGGACCGAAGTTATTGGGGATATTATTACTAGTCTTGATGTATCCAAACGGCCCTTCGAAGCGCAAGGCGACAGCGGTTCATCATATACGTGTGATGCAGTAATCCTTGCCACCGGCGCACGAGCTAAATGGATCGGCCTTGCGAGCGAAGAAAAGTTCAAGGGTTTTGGTGTGTCAGCCTGCGCGACGTGTGATGGATTTTTCTACCGAGGCCAAGAAATTGTTGTTGTAGGCGGTGGTAATACCGCTGTGGAAGAGGCCCTCTTTTTAACTAAATTTGCCTCAAAAGTGACGCTTATTCATCGCCGTGATGAACTACGAGCCGAGCGTATATTAATAGATCGATTAATGAAAAATGAAAAGATTGTACCTCTCTGGTTCCACGAAATTGACGAAATTTACGGCACAGACATGCCACTGGGAGTGGAGGGTGTGAAAGTGAAGCATACCAAAACTGGTGAAATCACAGATGTCCCGTGCAAAGGTGTGTTTGTGGCCATCGGACATGCCCCGGCTAATGAATTAGTCAAGGAGGTGCTGGAAACTCACATGGGTGGGTATGTTATTACCAAACCGGACAGCACTGAAACCTCCATTCCCGGTGTTTTTGCTGCTGGTGATTTAACTGATCACAAATACCGCCAAGCAGTAACGAGCGCAGGCATGGGATGCATGGCGGCGCTTGAAGCAGAACGCTGGCTCTCAGAACGAGACTAACGCTATCTGTTTTGAGTGAAGGTTATTTTCACCTTTGTTCCAAACAGCGTTTTGTTTCATACTATTTAACTTTAGGTTTGTTATTAAATTGTAATCTATTCAAAATTTTAACTCGTTTCTTTGCTTGTTTTCTATCGCACTAAGACGTTAATTCGTATTGAAAGCATTTCAACCAACGAGATACAATTATGCAAAGTAATTTAATATCGATACCCGAACTTTATGCCAGCGGCCACGATATACAGAAAACCAAGATTAAAGCTGCTGAACTGCTATCTTGGGACCTCACACCACGCCAAATTTGTGATCTTGAATTATTGATGAACGGTGGCTTTAATCCGTTAAAAGGCTTTTTAACAGAAGGTGACTACAACAGTGTTGTTGAAAATATGCGCCTCGAAAATGGCAAGCTTTGGCCTATACCTATCACGCTTGATGTATCGCAGTGCTTTGCTGATCTTCTGAAGATTGGCCAAAATATTGCACTGCGGGATCAAGAAGGTGTGATCCTAGCTACCATCACTGTAACCGATCGCTGGCTGCCCAAAAAGAAACGCGAGGCAGTAATGGTATTTGGTGCAGATGACCTTGCTCATCCCGCAGTAAATTATTTATATAACCAAGCGGGTCCGGTATATCTGGGTGGACCAGTCACAGGAATTCAGCAGCCAGTGCATTATGACTTTCGCAATCGTCGCAACACGCCAAACGAGCTTCGTGCTTATTTTCGTAAAATGGGCTGGCATAGGATTGTGGCCTTCCAAACCCGTAATCCCTTACACCGTGCCCACCAAGAACTGACCTTCCGTGCGGCGAAAGAAGCGCAGGCCAATCTGATAATTCACCCTGTAGTGGGCATGACAAAACCCGGCGACATCGATCACTTTACCAGAGTGCGCTGCTATGAGGCGGTGCTAGATCAATATCCGTCTTCCACGACAGCAATGTCTCTTTTGAACCTTGCTATGCGTATGGCTGGCCCGCGTGAGGCAGTTTGGCATGGGCTAATCCGTGCAAATCATGGCTGCACTCATTTTATTGTAGGACGTGATCATGCAGGTCCAGGCAAAAACTCAGCCGGTGCTGATTTTTATAGCCCCTATGAAGCCCAAGAACTATTTCGCAACTTTCAGGATGAAATTGGCGTTGAGATGGTTGACTTCAAACATATGGTTTATGTGCAAGAACGAGCACAATACGAGCCAGCTGATGAGGTAGAAGATGGCTTCAACGTTCTAGATATTTCAGGTACTGAGCTGCGCCGTAGGCTGTCAGAGGGATTGGACATCCCTGAATGGTTTAGCTTTCCGCAGGTGGTTGCCGAACTTCGGAAATCACGTCCACCACGCGCTAAGCAAGGCTTTACTGTATTTTTCACTGGGTACTCCGGGTCAGGTAAATCTACCATTGCCAATGCATTAATGATTAAATTGATGGAAATGGGCGGTAGGCCAGTTACTCTTTTGGACGGCGATATTGTACGCAAAAATCTATCTTCTGAACTTGGGTTTTCCAAAGAGCACCGCGACTTGAACATCCGCCGTATTGGTTATGTGGCATCTGAAATTACAAAAAATGGTGGCATTGCTATATGCGCACCCATAGCACCCTATGCTACAACACGCCGCGCGGTTCGCGAGGAAGTGGAGGCATTTGGGGCGTTTGTAGAGGTCCATGTCGCCACCTCAATTGACGAATGCGAGCGCCGAGACCGCAAGGGTCTTTACAAGCTAGCGCGCGCTGGCAGCATTAAAGAGTTTACGGGGGTTTCTGATCCTTATGACATGCCAGTAGCGCCAGAATTGCGTCTCGAAACAGAACACGTCGAGGTAGACAATTGCGCGCAACAGATATTGCTAAAGCTGGAAAGTATGGGTTTAATTAGGGCTTAAACTATCAAGGCTTTGCTACAGGTTCAATTGACCTGACATAGTTACATGGGCTTTCCCCGCGATCCGTACTCCAGAAATGGCCTGCGGCGGAACTAACACCGTTACTATAGCTTGGCCAGGCCGCCCTAAACCATGCCCTTGCTCAGCAATAAAATTTGGTTTTTTGATCAAGCCTTTGGACCAAATGTGGCTAGCCATTGCACCTGTTGCTGATCCAGTGAACGGATCTTCCTCCGGCATATGCGGCACCAGCAAAAGTCGTGCGTACGTGTCACCAGCTGCGGTTGCCCCACTCCAGGTCACCAAGAACAGCTCCATAACATCAGTATTAGGCATATCAATCTGGGCTTATAGCTTCAGCAGCGCGGCTGGTTGCAGCACAGCGAAGTTTAAAGCATCATGATCTCCTAGGATAGCCACTGTGAACGGCAAGCCGGTAGATAGTACTTGCAGCGGATGAATTATATCATCTGCTGACAAGCAAAAGGCATCCGCAACAAGCGGCGACTCAACCACGGGGCCAAACACTGGCTCGATCTGGGTCATTATAATTTGACCGTTCTCACCAATTTCGATCGGAATGATGCCTGCTTGAGTTTCCACAGTTAGCCGTGTCCCGTTCACTAAGCCGCGGTGCAACAAGGAGGCTACACCTGCCAAAGTTGGGTGTCCCACAAATGGAATTTCCTTACTTGCCAGATAAATTCGAAAGCGCACATCTGCCACTTCTGAATCTTCAACGAAGGTACCCTCTACGAGGGAAGTTTCTCAGACAATTTTTAACCTGGTGTCCAAGTCAAGATCAGTACAGTTGTGAACAACCATGCAACCATTTCCGCCAAACGCCCGCTCGCTAAAAGCTACAACCCAATCGAAATCGTATTGCATCAATGGAGGGTCATAGGTGAATAACTAAACTCGCGCGCCATATCATAAGCTTGATCCAAATCACCGACGAGGGCCAATTGCTCGCCCTCAGAATTATGGACCGACCACAGTTGGTCGATGTCACCAGTTTCTTCAAATACTTCATCAGGCACATCAGCCTTATCAATAGGCTTCAGATAAACGATGCGATCTTCTAAAACGCCAAATTGATCTTTCATCTGCTTATCCTTTTTGTGTCTTAATATTCTGAATTATACAATTCCGTAGAGCGCGCTTTAGGTCAATATGCAACAGTTTATGTTCCATGAGTGCTCCACTTGGAGTCATTCGACCAGCGTCCCAACATCACCAACTGACTGCCCTCCCCACTGATTAAAGGGTCATTATCCCAGAACTTAGCATTAGCTAGGGTCATGCAATACTAACCAGCAGAAAAATTCTTGGCGTTACAGTAAGTAAAACACACATTGCCCGTTTTAGTCGTGGGCGCCACTAAACGTCCGAGCTGGTCGAAGCCAAGTAAAAAGGTATTGTTTTAAGTGGAAGTTTAGCCATTTCATGAACAGTTATTAAGCGAGGGCCCTAAATACCTCCAAAAAATAATTAATTTACAAGAAAGATGTTGCTGACCAGTCGCAGGCGCAAGTACAGCCTTCTCAATTCAGCTAAAAACTCTTATGATGGGGCTTGAGTATACAAGAGGTGTCCAATGCAAGCCCACAGTCAACTGAGCCATAATGAGGTATTGGCAATCGAGCTTGAAGTGCTGCG
>JAVLEV010000004.1:0-6535 GCA_031920365.1 Planktomarina sp.
GCCTAATGGAGGTCGCTCTAGAGGTGGCTGCTAAAATTGCTGAAAGTTCGCAAATCTCCACTATGGCTGCAAAAAATTCTGTGAATAGATCCTACGAGACAACATTGGCAGAAGGACTGCTATTTGAGCGACGAGTTTTTCACTCTATGTTTGCAACCAATGACCAAAAAGAGGGCATGTCCGCCTTCATAGAAAAGCGCGAGCCACAGTTCCGTGATAAGTAAGTCTAGAATTACTTTGCATCCTGAAAAAAACTCGCTATAGGGTCAGAGTATAAAATGCGCGTGTGGCCCGCTTGGCTTTAGATGATCCGGTCCGAAACGGTATGGGCCTAACGGTAATACGTGTGGCACAAGATCAAAACAGGACCTTTAAATTATGGCAAATTCACCACAAGCGAAAAAACGGGCTCGGCAAATCGAGCGCCGCACCGCAGTAAATAAGACCCGAAAATCACGTATTCGGACTTTCCTTCGTAAAGTTGAGGAAGCGATCGAATCTGGTGATAAAGATGCAGCAGCCGCGGCTTTTCGTGCCGCGCAGCCGGAGTTAATGCGAGGTGTAACAAAAGGTATTTTCCACAAAAATACTGCTTCACGTAAAGTTTCACGGTTAGCCTCTCGGGTTAAAGCGATTTCTTAATTATTGTCACATTTCATAAATTAAAAGGCACCAAAAGATTTTGGTGCCTTTTTTAATTTAAGCATCAGAAAATAAGTGAATTATTTTTCAAAATTTTGAATTTTAATTCATAAACAAGAGATTCTTTTACTCAAAAAGCTGAGTCAAGAATTAAGATCTATTGCAGAGATGGTAAGCTCAGGGATAAAAAAGAATTGCGAGTCGCCTAATCGGCTCCGGGGGATAATGAGCTTTAGTGACTGTTTCTGCTGCACAGGGATTGTAACATAGTTAATCACTTTATTTTTTATCCACTTTTGGATTAAAAGTGCGTATTTCCAAGAAAAAAATCTGCTATTTTGCAGATGTCTTCGTTGTTTGCGATGCAAAATTATTGCTGCGCACTATTTTTTAGCTGATAAGCAGCTATAAACTTTGGGGGTCAAGAGAAAGATATGACACTAGAAATTTGGGGCATCGCCACTGACCGTTTACGCAAAGCTCTTGGTTATAACAATTTTAAGTCCTGGATTGAGCCCCTACAATTTATTGGTGAATCTGATGGAACCGCCGAATTTTCTGTGCCCACAAGTTTTTTTGGAAATTACGTAATGCAGCATTTTGGGGACCAAATCCTATACCAAGTGTGTGAGTCTGGGCTGGAGGCTAAACGTGTTTCTTTTTCGGTTGGTCGGGCCGATCAAACCACTCCAACCCGTCTAGAGGCACCGGCTTTAGTTGCCCCAGTTAAACCGCGTGAAATACAAGGTGCTAAACTTGATCAAAGGTTTTTGTTTGATAATTTCGTAGTTGGAAAACCTAATGAATTGGCTCATGCTGCGGCAAAACGGGTAGCAGAGGCTGGTCCAGTTACGTTTAACCCGCTGTTCCTTTACGGAGGTGTTGGACTGGGAAAAACCCATCTGATGCATTCAATCGCTTGGCAACTGCAGTCAAACAGACCTGATATCAATGTAATGTATTTGTCGGCGGAGCAATTCATGTACCGTTTTGTTCAAGCTTTACGTGAACGAAAAATGATGGATTTTAAAGAATTGTTCCGTTCGGTTGATGTTTTAATGGTTGATGATGTTCAATTCATTGCTGGCAAAGACAGTACCCAAGAAGAATTTTTCCATACGTTTAATGCATTGGTCGACCAAAATAAGCAAATTATTATATCTGCAGACCGCGCTCCGGGTGAAATCAAACACTTGGAAGACCGCATTGCTAGCCGCCTGCAATGTGGTTTGGTAGTTGATCTCCATCCTACCACATACGAACTGCGTTTGGGCATCTTGCAATCAAAAATTGGATTGTACCAATCTAGTTATCCTGGCATCGAAGTTTGTCAGGAGGTTGTTGAGTTTTTGGCGCACCGTATTTCCGCTAACGTTCGAGTCCTTGAGGGAGCTTTAACTCGCTTGTTTGCTTTTGCGTCGCTGGTAGGTCGCGAGATTACTGTTGAGTTGACCCAGGATTGTTTGTCAGATATTCTCCGATTGTCCGACCGTAAGGTTACAGTTGAAGAGATTCAACGAAAAGTAAGTGAGCATTACAATATCCGTCTATCTGATATGTTGGGTCCTAAACGTCTGCGCAGTTATGCTCGACCGCGGCAAATTGCGATGTATTTATGTAAAAAACTGACAAGTAGGTCTTTGCCTGAAATTGGCCGTCGGTTTGGAGGGCGTGATCACACGACAGTCATGCACGGGGTACGTCGAATCGACGATCTTCGTAACCAAGACAGCCAAATGTCAGATGATCTTGATATGCTCCGCCGTTCCTTAGAGGGATAGATTTCTTCCACCTTACAGTTGCTAAAAGCTTGCGACTAAGCCTTGTGTCCTGTGGAAAACCCTTTACGGTTTACACGTAAAATATATGACGGAGAATGGTAATGAAACTGTCTATTGAGCGCGCAACGTTATTGAAGGCTGTGTCCCAAGCGCAGTCTGTTGTTGAACGCAGAAATACTATCCCAATATTGGCAAATGTTTTAATAGAAGCCAATGGAGACCATGTCTCTTTCCGCGCTACAGATCTTGATATTGAGATTGTTGACCGCGTAACTGCGATGGTGGAGCGCGCAGGCGCCAGTACTGTTTCGGCTGTGACTTTGCATGAAATTGTTCGAAAGTTACCTGATGGTGCGCTTGTAAGCTTGGTTGATGATGGCGCATCGGGCCGCCTTACAGTGGAGGCAGGCCGATCTAATTTTTCATTGGCGACACTCCCAAAAGAAGATTTTCCAGTAATGGCTTCGTCAGAATATACGTCCAACTTTACGGCTCCCGCTATGGCGCTGCGCCGCCTGTTTGATAAGTCAAAATTTGCGATCTCCACGGAAGAGACTCGCTATTACCTAAACGGAGTATACATGCATGTCGCTGAAGGTGATGGTGGTAGAAAACTTCGATGCGTGGCGACTGATGGTCACCGCTTGGCTCGGATTGATGCTGACCTGCCTTCAAATGCAGAGGGTATGCCTGGCGTCATTGTGCCGCGTAAAACAGTTGGTGAAATGCGGAAACTGTTGGATGATGATGATGCGCAAATTGCTGTGTCTGTTTCCGAGACAAAAGTACGCTTTGCCACACCAAATGTGACTCTTACGTCTAAGGTTATTGACGGTACTTTTCCTGATTATACTCGGGTTATTCCATCCGGTAATACACGAAAACTCGAGGTTGACGCCTCAGAATTTGCAAAAGCTGTTGATCGTGTGGCTACGGTTTCATCTGAGCGGTCCCGCGCTGTAAAATTGTCACTGGATGAAGACCGCTTAATTCTATCAGTAAATGCGCCAGACAGTGGTGCTGCGGAGGAAGAGCTCGCAGTGGCTTACGGAGACGAGAAATTAGAAATTGGATTTAACGCTAAGTATCTTCTTGAAATTTCCAGTCAAGTTGATCGTGAAAACGCAGTCTTTTTGTTCAATACTGCAGGTGACCCTACATTGATGCGAGAAGGTAATGATACTTCAGCTATATATGTTGTTATGCCGATGCGTGTTTAAGCTGGATTAAATGTGAAGGGCGCAAATGCCCAATCTTTCCATAGAAGCCCTGACGCTATCTCATTTTAGATCACACCACGTTGTTAACATGGCCTGCGATGCGCGGCCTGTTGCTATTTACGGTGCGAATGGGGCAGGCAAAACCAATATCTTAGAAGCGGTCTCATTGCTTTCGCCTGGCCGTGGTGTGCGCCGTGCTAGTGCTGAGGAGATAACTCGACGACCAGAGGCTCTTGGTTGGAAGGTAAAGGCAATTCTTCGGTCTCAAGATCGCATGCATGAAATTGAAACCTGGTCTGAAAATGGCAGTGCACGTCAGGTACGAATAGACAGCAAGGCGGCTACACAGGTGATGTTGGGTCGCATTGCAAGGGTCTTGTGGTTAGTCCCGGCTATGGATCGATTGTGGGTCGAGGGGGCGGATGGCCGTCGAAGGTTTTTGGATCGTATGACGCTGTCTTTTCTCCCAAGTCATGCTGACAACGTTTTGACTTATGAAAAAAATATGAGGGAAAGGAATCGATTGTTAAGGGATCAGGTGCAAGATGCGCACTGGTACCGAGCTATTGAGGTGCAGATGGCAGAGGCTGGCGTGAAAATATGGCTAGCTCGTGAGGAAGCGTTAATGCACATCCATAACTCTCAGGAGCACGCTGAAACAGCCTTTCCTACTGCTAATTTGACGCTAACTAATGCTGAAAATATTGTTAGACCTAGAGATGTCGAAGGTTTTTCCGCTGTTTTAGCTGAATATCGCGGACGTGATATTTTAGCTGGCCGAACCCTTGCGGGGCCACATCGGGACGATCTTTACGGTGTTTTTACTGCAAAAAATGTGCCGGCCAAAGATAGTTCAACCGGAGAACAAAAAGCGCTATTGATCTCTTTGATTTTAGCTAATGGTCGCGCGTTGAAACAGCAAACAGGCATTCCCCCTATATTACTTCTAGATGAGGTTGCCGCCCATTTGGATGCAGGTCGACGGGCTGCTCTATATGATGAAATTTGCGCACTTGGGGCGCAGGCTTGGATGACAGGTACTGGGCCTGAGCTTTTTGTGGAGCTGGGCTCTCGTGCGCAGCATCTTTTAGTTTCTGACGCCGGTGGTAAATCACAGTTGGAATTTCAGTGAGCATGACATTGGCTACTTCTGATTTGGTACTCTACGCTATAGCTGTTCTAATTTTATTTCTTACGCCCGGTCCGGTCTGGGTGGCACTTTTAGCACGAGCAATGTCTGGCGGATTTCAAGCCGCTTTGCCTCTAGCTTTAGGGGTGGCGGTAGGTGATGCAGTTTGGCCTATTATTGCTATTTTAGGCGTAAGCTGGGTAGTTAATGAGATCGATGGCATCATGACCATTTTGCGTTATGTGAGTGCTGTAGTGTTTTTAGTTATGGGTGTGTCGCTTACTTTAAAATCAGAAAATATTCTGGACAGTGATAGCCGCCTTACTCGCCCTGGGATGTGGGCGGGCTTTATTGCTGGGGTTGTAGTGATTTTGGGTAACCCCAAGGCTATCTTATTTTATATGGGGGTTTTGCCTGGGTTTTTTGATTTAATTCAGGTGACCTTTTTGGACGCTGTAGTAATTGTTACGGTCTCTATTGCTGTACCATTTTTGGGTAACCTCCTTCTGGCTAGTTTTGTAAACCGGGCGCGGGTATTTTTGCAGTCACCTCGCGTAGTGAGACGCATAAACACGGTATCTGGTGTTATGTTAATTGCGGTGGGCATAGCGATTCCGTTTGTTTAAAGGTAGATTTAAATTGAACTCATTGGGGCAATTTCATGTGGCCAAAATTAAGAGCTGATCACACGCAGCCTACTGGCAGGGCCTTTTGAAACTACCTATGAGAATTTCGATTATAATATTGGTTAAATGGACTACTCTAATAATGATTATCAGCTCTTTTTATGGCCATACTTATTGGTTGAGTACCTCGGCTGCATAAATTTAGGTGATATTTCTGTAGTTATTGGACTGTATTTATATCATGCGATGCCCCATATTTATCTAAATATGTCGTTTTATAACTTCCCAAACCCCATGTGGATTTTTGGATATACCTGCACCATGCCTGTCCTAGTTGTAAGGAATTTATGCGTCCCTATTTGTGGTCAGGTTGTAAGGTTTACGCCTGATAGCCCATTGAAATTTGGGAACACTATTTGTGACAAAATATATCTGTTTAGATCACTAGCCATTGCGTCATTTGCGTGACAACAGCTTCAAAATACGCTATTTGTTGTGTAACAAAGAGAAGGTAAAAAGTATGGCCGACGAGACCCTAGTTAAAGAAGAGTATGGTGCCGATTCTATTAAGGTTCTCAGAGGCTTAGAGGCTGTTCGGAAACGCCCAGGCATGTATATCGGTGACACCGACGATGGTTCGGGTTTGCACCACATGGTTTATGAATGTGTCGATAACGGCATTGATGAGGCTTTGGCTGGTCATGCAGATCATGTTTTGGTTCGGATCAATGCGGATAGCTCAGTATCTGTGGGGGATAATGGTCGCGGTATACCGGTTGGTATCCACGAAGAAGAGGGTGTTTCTGCAGCTGAAGTTATTATGACTCAACTACATGCTGGTGGTAAATTTGACAGTAATTCTTATAAAGTATCGGGTGGATTACACGGTGTGGGCGTATCTGTGGTCAATGCGCTGTCTGTTTGGCTGGAGCTGCGAATTTGGCGAAATGGAAGTGAGCATGTAGCGCGCTTTGAGCATGGTGATACTACTGAGCACCTGAAGGTTGTGGATGAGTGTGGAGATCGGACTGGCACTGAGGTGCGGTTTCTTGCCTCTACGGGAACTTTTTCAAACCTTGAGTATAAATTTGAAATTCTTGAAAAGCGTTTGCGAGAATTAGCATTTCTAAATTCTGG
>JAVLEV010000004.1:6635-35355 GCA_031920365.1 Planktomarina sp.
ATAAATTTGAAATTCTTGAAAAGCGTTTGCGAGAATTAGCATTTCTAAATTCTGGTGTGCGAATTATTTTAGAGGATTTACGTCCCGCTGAGCCACTGCGTAGCGAGTTATACTATGATGGTGGCGTTCGGGAGTTTGTAAAGTATCTTGATCGTTCGAAGTCTTCGATTATGGAGGAGCCAATTTACGTAAACGGCACCCGTGATGACATTGGCGTTGAAGTGGCAATGTGGTGGAATGATACCTATCATGAGAATGTTTTGCCCTTCACGAATAATATTCCACAGCGCGATGGCGGTACACACATGGCTGGCTTTCGTGGTGCATTGACTCGAACCATAAACAATTATGCGCAGTCTAAGGGGATCGCGAAAAAAGAAAAGATAAGCTTTACTGGCGATGATGCCCGCGAAGGCCTGACTTGTGTATTATCCGTTAAAGTGCCTGATCCAAAATTCTCAAGCCAAACTAAAGATAAATTGGTGAGCTCTGAAGTTCGCCCCGCGGTTGAGGGTTTAGTTGGCGAAAAGTTAGCTGAGTGGTTTGAAGAAAACCCCGCACAAGCCAAAATAATTGTTAGTAAAATTGTGGAAGCCGCTATGGCCCGCGAAGCAGCCCGCAAAGCACGTGATTTAACCCGTCGTAAAACAGCAATGGATGTGAACTTTTTGGCGGGTAAGCTCAAAGACTGCTCTGAAAAAGATCCATCTAAAACTGAAGTTTTTTTAGTGGAAGGAGATAGCGCTGGGGGCTCTGCTCAAACTGGTCGAGACCGCTTGACCCAAGCGGTTTTACCGCTGCGTGGTAAGATTCTCAACGTAGAAAGGGCCCGTTTTGACCGGATGCTGGGTAGTCAGGAAATTGGAAACCTGGTGATGGCGCTTGGTACAGGTATTGGACGTGATGAATTTAACATCGAGAAGTTACGCTATCATAAAATTGTAATCATGACCGACGCGGATGTTGATGGGGCGCACATCAGAACCTTATTGCTGACCTTCTTTTTTCGACAAATGCCGGCTTTGATAGAGGGTGGCTTTCTATATATTGCGCAACCTCCATTGTTTAAAGTGAGCCGAGGCCGTTCGGAGGTTTATCTTAAAGATCAACCTGCGTTGGATGAGTATCTGATTGAGCAAGGTATTGAGGGAGCGCTGTTGCGCCTGAGTAACGGTGAAGAAATTTTAGGAGCTGACCTAATGCGTGTGGTGGAAGAGGCCCGCCAGCTAAAACGTATTGTTGATGCATTCCCGACCCATTATCCACGACACATTTTGGAGCAAGCAGCCATTGCGGGTGCTTTTGTGCCGGGCGCTGTAGATCGTGACCTCCAGGGGATGGCTGATGCTCTAGCTCGCCGTTTAGACCTTATTGCCTTGGAATATGAACGTGGTTGGCAGGGCCGTCCAACCCAGGACCGTGGTATGCGTTTAGCTCGTATGTTACGTGGTGTTGAAGAGGTCCGTAATCTTGACGGGGCGATGCTTCGATCTGGTGAGGCCCGCCGCACAGGCCAGTTGAGCCAAAGCCTGAAAGATACTTATGGCGGTCCGTGCACGTTAGTCCGTAAAGACCGTGTTCAAGTTGTAAATGGTCCACTCACATTATTGAGTGCAATTTTCGAAGAAGGCGAGAAAGGTCTTTCACTTCAACGTTATAAGGGATTGGGTGAAATGAATCCTGATCAGCTGTGGGAAACTACACTTGATCCTGATGCGCGGACATTACTGCAGGTAAAGGTAGAGGATTTGGCTGAGGCTGATGACTTATTTACCAAATTGATGGGTGATGTGGTGGAGCCACGCCGCGAATTCATCCAAACTAACGCGTTGAATGTGTCTAATTTAGATTTTTAATCCTGAAAAGAGTTGGGTGGCCCACCAAAGTTGCGCCCAACTTATAACAAAACTGTGTTTGCAGAAGTATATGTTATTGTTGCTGCACATAACTGGCTTCAAGCGTCTTACGGCTTGAAGAAAGGATTTCACTTTGCTGCATCGATTTGTCTCTGGCGTTCTCCGAACCGGGCCCGGTCTTTGTCTGTGTATTCTTTTACACATTGATGGCATTGCTTACCCTTGATGTAATCGACTCGCTGTTTGTCTGCTGTAGTTATTGGGCGGCGGCAAGCATAGCATTGATCGTAACTACCCTCTGCTAAACCCTGGCTGACCGAAACTCTATTATCAAAAACAAAACATTCTCCAACCCAAGTACTCTTTTCTTGCGGCACTTGTTCTAAATATTTCAAAATTCCTCCCTTGAGGTGATAAACATCTTCAATACCCTCGCTCAACAAGAAGTTAGTAGATTTTTCACAGCGGATACCGCCCGTACAAAACATAGCTATCTTTTTGTTATGAAAACGATGCTTGTTTTTGGCCCACCATCCAGGAAACTCCCGAAAAGTTTTGGTTTCCGGATTAATTGCACCTTTAAAGGATCCAATCCCTATCTCATAATCGTTCCGGGTATCAATTAACGCTACATCGGACGACGTGATTAGGGCATTCCAATCTGTTGGTTCTACATAATGGCCAGTTGCAGCACGTGGATCTACATCAGGTTGTCCCATTGAAACTATTTCTTTTTTTAGACGCACTCTCATACGTTTAAAAGGCATAGTTTGGGCTATACTTTCTTTGTGCTCAAAATTACTACAGCCTGGCAAAGCCGCGATGTGGTTCCATAGTTGCGCAATACCTTTTATTGGGCCTGCAACGGTACCATTGATACCTTCTGCTGCAAGCAAGATTGTGCCCTTAATACCTTCGTGCTCACACAACGATAGTATAGGGCCGCGCATTGCTGAAGGGTCTTCAAAGCGTGTAAAGTGGTAAAGCGCTGAAACTGTGAACATGGGCAGGTTCATAGTCTGAAGTCTGGCATCTCGCAAGAACTGATACATAGCACCATAACTCTAATTATGGATATCGGCTACTCGTGCCGACCTAGGTAATATTGACGTTAGGGGCTATGCTCTTTAACTCTAACGCAAGATGCGGTGGGAGACCTTAATGCGTGCCTTGATCGTAATCGATGTCCAAAATGATTTTTGTGCTGGTGGTGCTTTGGCGGTAGCGGGTGGAGAAGAGATTGTGGAGCCTATTAATAAAGTGATGGCAAATTTTGATGCTGTTATCTTTACTCAAGATTGGCATCCTTTGGGGCATTCCTCATTTGCTAGTAGTCACGAAATAAAACCCTTTTCCAACATTGAAATGCCTTATGGTTCCCAGGTCCTTTGGCCGGATCACTGTGTGCAGGGGAGTAACGGTTCGTTGTTTCACGAATCCCTTAAGATCGAATTTGCGGACTTAATCCTTCGCAAGGGGTATCGTCCATCTATCGATAGCTATTCTGCCTTTTTTGAAAATGATAAAATGACGCCTACAGGCCTTGAGGGCTATTTAAACTCTCGAGGTTTGCGTGATCTCACTTTTGTGGGTTTAGCCACAGATTATTGCGTGGCTTTTTCTGCCTTAGACGCAGTTCGGCTAGGTTTTCAGGTCATAGTTGATACTAGATTGTGCCGGGCCATTGATATGGACGGCTCGTTGGGTCTTGCGTTAAATAAAATGAAATCAGCAAAAGTGAGCGTCGTTTAATGGTTGATATTGCCACACGAGTTTGGAGCCATAAATGGAAAATTGATCCTATTGTGCGCTCCTTGATAGATACAGATTTCTATAAACTTTTGATGTGTCAATCGGTTTTTCGTAGTAAGCCAAATACTCAGGTTACCTTTAGTCTGATCAACCGTTCTACTGATATTCGTCTAGCTGATTTGGTAGATGAAGGAGAATTGCGAGAGCAGCTCGATCACGTTCAATCTTTATCTTTGGCTCGTGGTGAAAGCACATGGATGCGTGGGAATACATTCTATGGCAAGCGTCAGATGTTCTCACCGGAGTTCATGGACTGGTTTGAAACTATGCGTCTGCCGCCTTACCATCTGGAAAAACGAGACGGGCAGTACGAACTCACTTTTGAGGGTAGCTGGCCCGAGGTTATGCTTTGGGAAATCCCGGCTCTTTCAGTTTTGATGGAGCTGCGTGGGCGTTCGGTTTTGGGTGGAATGCGCCAGTTTGAGTTACAAATTTTGTATGCTCGTGGGATGACGAAGCTTTGGGAAAAAATTGAACATTTGCGTCAGATAGATAATCTACGACTTGCTGACTTTGGTACGCGCCGACGCCATTCTTTCCTTTGGCAGGATTGGGCGGTGCAGGCTATGACCGAAGGTTTGGGAGAAAAATTTGTGGGTACCTCTAACTGTCTGATTGCTAAGAACCGTGATTTAGCGGCCATTGGTACTAATGCCCATGAGATGCCAATGATTTATTCGGCGTTGGCCCAATCGGATGATGCTTTGCGCCAGGCACCCTATGATGTCTTGTCTGATTGGCATGATGAACATGACGGAAATCTTCGTATTATTTTGCCTGATACCTATGGAACAGAAGGATTTTTGAATAATGCGCCAGATTGGCTGGCTAAATGGACCGGGATTCGAATTGATTCTGGAGATCCAATACTAGGCGCTGAAAACGCCATAAAGTGGTGGAAAAGCCGTGGAGAAGATCCAACGAAAAAGTTAGTAATCTTTTCGGATGGGCTTGATGTTCTAAAAATTTCTGAGCTACATGCGATGTTTTATGGGCGGGTTCGGGTATCTTTTGGCTGGGGCACTTTGCTTACTAACGATTTTCGTGGCCTGGTCCCAGAGGATGCTTTGAAGCCATTCTCTTTAGTTTGCAAAGCAGTCGAGGCGAATGGTCAACCAACGGTTAAGCTCTCTGATAACCCAAATAAATCTATGGGGCCAAGCGATGAAATTAAGCGATACAAGCGGGTATTCAAAGTAGGTGAGCAATCATTGCAGACAGTTATTGTTTAGGCTGTGGTTAACCACAGGTGTGCCAAATGCAAGGCGCGCTCGGCGTAGCGGCGCTGAGCAGGGCTTTTTTTAGCTTGGCGCGGTATCACCCAGCCGGATGAGGCAAAGCAACGCAGCATTAAGAAAAACTTAATGTCTTCAACACTCGGAGCTTTGCGGAGTGTACTGTAGCCGGACTGAATTGCCGCAATGAGATCTTCCAGATATCGCAAGGTATAATGCTGGGACATGGATACTCCAAGATCATAACCTCGAAAACCAAACCCTGCATCGTCAAAATCTATCAGAGTGAGATTGGTCTCATTTATAAAGACATTTTCTTGTAAGGCATCTGCATGTATCAATCCAAAATCTGTATCTTTCATATCCTGTAAATGTACGTACGCAGTGTCTCGTGCATAGATAATGAAACTTTTCTCGCCTGCTGAAAGGGCAGGGTTGTCCCAAAACCTTCCCCAAAACGGGGTTTTCCCAAGTAAGCCGGGTAGATCCCACGCAGGGCGCGTAATGTCGTTTGTATTCATACTGTCGCTTGTGTTGTGTAGCAACGCCAGCAGACGACCTAAATTATGATAGAGATCACAGTGCTGCGTAATAGAGCCAACAAATGGTTCATCCGCAGACCCGATTGGAGCGCCCTCCACCCAAGTGATTACTGAAGCAAAGCGGCCATCTGAGAGTGGTATTAGAAACGTCCCATCTGTGTTGAAGATAGGTTTGGGACAAGGAAACCCCGCTTCGGCCAAACGTGTGGTCCATTTTAGTTCGGCTAGGATTGAAGCTTCATTTTGATATCCAGCCCGATGCAGACGTAAAGCAGCGGGCGCATCGGTGCGTATTATCTTATAGACTGCGTTTTCTCGTTCTGCAATTAATTCAACAGGGCCAGTCGCACCCCATTTGGCAGCAATCTCATGCAGGTTTTTCATATTTTAGTAGACTTAAAGGCTTGGGTTAAGATTTCACTCGCCATTATACTGTTTGATATATTGAAAGGCATAGGTGGTCGCAATTTCAAAATATTACGGTTGCGCCCGGTTCGGCCCATCAACATGCCATTGTTGCGGGTATATTCAACCACCTGTGCCGCTAACGCCTCATCGGCAACACCGTCTGTTTCCAGTTCTAAGGCTAAGAACAGCCCACGACCCCGAACATTTACAATACTATTATGGTCGATACTGTTCAAGTTTTGTAGGAATTCCGCACCAACTGTTTTGGCATTATCCACAAGATTGTCTTGCTCGATTATATCCAAAGTGGCTGCGGCGGCCGCACAACTTACGGGATTTCCGCCAAATGTGTTAAAATAACCAAAGTTGTTCCGAAATGCTGCCATAACGTCAGCTCTTGCCACGACAGCGGCAACTGGGTGACCATTTGCCATGGGTTTACCTAATGTTACCACATCTGGCGACAAGCCAAGCCAATCATGGCCCCACCAAGTGTCACCACTGCGGCCAAACCCGGGCTGAACTTCGTCAGCAATCAATATACCGCCTGCCGCATGGATTACCTCAGCCGCAGGCAACATAAAGTCTTGGGGTAAATCTGGTATACCCTCATTTGCAAAGGTTGGGCAAAACAAAAAACATGAAAAACCATGACCAGAAGTCTCCAAGTCCTCAATCGCTGCTTGAATTTCAAGAGCAAAGGCCTTTGCTTGACCTTCCGAAGTTCCACCCACAGGACGGAGTGTGTCTGGCGCTGGCACATGGCGAATGTTGGCTGCGTAGCCGCCAATTGGAGGCTTGCGTGACGAAAGCTGTGAAACCGCCATCGTATTTCCATGATAGGTGTTATCAGTTGAAATTATACCAGTTTTCCCGGTCATGGCCTGCGCCATCCGCAGAGCAATATCATTGGCCTCTGAGCCGCTACAAACCATAATTACCTGATCCAATTGAGACTGAAACTTGGCTGTGAGGCGTTCGGCATAGTCGATAATACCGTCGTGTAGGTATCTTGTATGCGTGTTTAATGTTGCCGCTTGCTTTGTAATCGCAGCCACAATATGTGGATGACAATGGCCCACATGAGGCACATTGTTATAGCAATCTAGATATTTATGGCCCGCAGTATCCCAGGCCCAAACCCCTTCGCCCCTAATTAAGTGAATAGGGCTCTCGTAGAAAGTGGGTAGATTGCGCCCCAATACGGCCTCGCGGCGCGCCATTATATTACTCATCGTCTGTTACCTTTGCGCGAAGAAACTTTACTGTGCCACGTTGAACCTTGCTAGCCAACCTACGTTTTTGAGATCCGAGGGTTGGCCGGGTTGCTATGCGCTTTTTGGGACGAATCGCAGCTTGACGGATCAACTCTTTAAGTCGGTCACGAGCAATTTCGCGGTTGCGAGCCTGTGAACGGGTATCTTCTACGCGAAGTATTAAAGCCCCCTCGATGGTCCATTTTCGGCCAGCCAACTTCTTAAGCCGTGTTTTTACATACCCAGGAAGGCTTGGGCTTCGGGCAGCTTCAAAGCGCAGTTCAACCGCTGTTGAAACTTTGTTGACGTTTTGCCCCCCTGGTCCTTGCGAGCGTGTGAAGCTTTCGGTCAGCTCCCAGTCATGAATTACTATATCATTATTAATTTGTAACATGTGTCTACTATGTCATAAAGAAAAAGGGCCGCCCAGATAGGACGGCCCTTCGAAAGTTGCGCGGAGGCCGGGTCGTTTAGGACACCTGCGCCCAAGTTTGGCGGTTATCCACCAAGGGTTGCCTCAGAGGGTACCCCCCAAACCTGTTACGACTCCATTCTCCAATACCTTTCTTGACACTGGATCACCTCCTTTCAGCTGGTTAAAGTTATGACTAGCTTGCCAGAGGAAAACACAAAGTCAATGACTTTTTGCCGAGTGGCTTACAAGATACGGAACTAAGAATCGGAATGGCACTAGAGCGATTAAGGATAAAGTGAGTTTCACCATCCAATCGGCTAATGCAAGAGAGGCCCAAAGCGGCAATTCTGGACCCATGCCTAGCAGGGGCACAGCACCCTGAGCCCAGTCTGGAACATTAGCCATTTCTAATCCATTAAACATGGTCGAAAAGGAAATGCTAAAGAATAAAAACGTATCAAGTACGCTTCCAAGTAGGGTTGACGCCAATGGTGCACGCCACCATGAGCCATTGCGTAGGCGGTCAAAAATTTGCACGTCCAGCATTTGTGCTGCAAGAAAAGCAATGCCTGACCCAATAGCTACCCGCAAAGTGACTGCTGGGAAAGTATAGCCATCTCCTTGCAACATGATTTGTGTGCCAATCAGAGAGCACAAAACACCAACAATAAAACCGGTAAACACCACACGGCGAGCTGCAGATATGCCATATACACGGTTCATGACATCGGTAATTAGAAACGCAATTGGATAAGTAAAGGCACCCCAAGTTAGCCAATTCCCAAGGAGGTATTGAACAAGGACGTTAGAGGCAACTACGACGGTTGCCATGGCAAGAATGCCAGGAAGATATGTATTTTTCATATTTTTAGTTCCGTTTTTTAGCCAAGGTAGCGGCGACTTGGTCAGGTTTGACGTGCTCACATACGGGGCATGTGGCTACATTTCAAGGTTAATTTAAAAAGTAGGTTGACTGAGTAATATCGATGGATACTTGGGTTCTATTATGAACGTCATAGAGAGGATAAAACCATAGCACATTGTTCTGGCAATCGAGCAAGTGTGATGGGTTGCTTAGGTTTGCGCGGCGTTGCATTAGGGTTTGGTGGTGGTGGGTTTAGGATCCGTTTCACCCAATTTTCGGCCTCCTTGCAGCCATCGCCCGGCGGTGGTGGAGCCTGATCAATACAGTCCCTTTGTCCACTTGGGCACTTTAAGCGGACATGAAAATGATAATGATGCCCATACCAAGGACGAATTTTACGTAACCATGATCTGTCACCTTTTGCAGATTTGCACATCGCTACTTTTGCGCCAGGAAATAGAAAAATCCTAGCTACGCGTTGATCCGAGGCTGCCAACTGCAATACCTTTTCATGATCTTTGGTCCAGCGATCATTGGTAAATGCCCCAGAGGAGCGCCGCATTGATATTGACGGTATTTCTTCTCGTTCTGACTTCGTCAGCATCCTATCAGTTTTAGGTAGTAGCCAAATATCAGCGTCTAATCCGATCTGATGGCTAGCATGGCCTGAAAGCATGGGCCCGCCGCGTGGCTGTGATATGTCGCCTACATATACCCCGGCCCAACGGGTGTGCCTGGCTACTTTTCGGGATAGGCCTTGTAGGTATTCAACTGTAGTTGGCTGGCCCCAATTCCGGTTGCGCGATAGGCGCATCGCCTGCCATGTTGGGCCAGTTTGTGGCAATGCAATGCCGCCAGCCAGGCAGCCTTTTGCGTAACCCCCAAAAGATTGTGGCCTTTGTTGAGAGCCTAACGCTGCTGCGCCAAATAGATCTTTTGCCAGAATTTTTGATATAAGGCTGGGTCGCACTCGTGGCTTATCGGCAAGTGTTTGAGCTACCAAAAAACTGGGCAGCCCGCCGGCTAAAAAGGTTAGTAATAAGGTATATGCATAGAGGGTATCCTTCATTATGTTTGATCTCCATCTGGTCTCACCCAATGCAGCAAGACTAAGCCTAAAATGAAAAGACCGACAACTGGCATGAAGCCTAAACGGGCATCATTTAGCCAATACGTAAATATTCCAATAAGAAGAGGTGCTAAAAACGCTGTGGCTTTTCCGGCTAGCGCGAACAAGGCGAAGGCTTCTGTTGGCCTTTCTGGGTTCGCATGACGTACCATCATTGAGCGGCTGGCAGAATATATCCCACCTCCAGAAGCTCCAATTGCGGCTCCGCATATATAGAATATGAAGTCTGATGAGCCTGATGGTATAGTCACTAAACCCGCCCTTGGGATAAAAAATTCAAAACTTACCCATAACGGTAGCATAATACCATAAATACTATTGCGAGACATGCCTATGATGCATGCTGACACAATGATTAGCACCCAAATGTGAAAATAGATAACTGGACGGGGGCCAACTTTATAATCGTATTTACCAGATATCCATGTCCCTACTGCTGCTGAGGTACCACCAATTATACCGAAGACTCCAAGCTGTGTTTGACCCCAATCTAGCACTAAAACTGCGTAGACGCCGCCAAAGGCGTAAAGTCCATTTAGCGCATCACGATAGAACATTTGTGAGCTGATAAATGCAAATAGGCTGGGCCTTTTGACGATTTCTTTTAGGGAACGTTTTAGGTCTCTCAGGGATTGGGAAAGCCCGCCTTGGCATTTTTGTATTTTTCCTTCACGCACCCACATGAAAAATGGGACCATAAAAATAACAAACCAAATTGCGATTAAAGGCCCAACCGCACGTGTACCCTCGCGTGTGGTTGGGTCTAGAAACCCTAATCCAGGATCAAGGCCAAATATAAAGGTTTTGCCTGCCTCATCGAAAAGGAAAAATAACATTATGAGTAGGCTTAAAATACCGCCTGCATAACCTAATGCGGCCCCACTTCCTGAAATTTTTCCTATTTCGCGTCGATTACCAAGGCTAGGTAGTATTGCATTTGTGAAGACCAGCGCCAGCTCCGCTGCTACAAAAGCTATTGAGAATAAAATTAGAGATGACCACATATTAGAGCCATCTGGAACCATAAACCATAACATCCATGAGCAAATCACAAAGACGACAGAAGCCGTCCAAAGCCAGGGCATTCGTCGTCCCGTGCTGTCGGCATAGGCTCCAGCTAAAATTCCTACTACTGCAACAAATAAACCTGCAACCGCTTGCCCCCCAGACCAAATAGTTTGTGCGCGGGCATCAGAGCTGGCCGCATCCAAACCGTTGTTAAGGAAATACTCAGCCGCAACACTAGCGAAATAAGGGCCAAAAATGAATGTGAGGCCAAGAGTATAGAACGGTTGAGTGGCCCAATCGAACATCATCCAACCGCGTATACGTTTTTTAACGTACTGTTGCTGATTAATTATTTCAGAAATTTTGATCTCCATGACCTATTTTTAAATAACAGTGGTGAAAAGGTAACAGCAACGCAAGAATTTTCTAGGTCTCTATCTGCATTGGTGGCCATGGCCGGAGTTTTTCTGCAGTTATCCAAGCAGACACCCAATTGGGAATTTCATTTAGGTTTATATTGGGTCCTAATTCTTTTAAAATACGATCTGTAGTGACAATACCATCTGTGTCGGTGACGGCTGTACGATAGAGCGCATGGCCAGCACAGATATCATGCACCCACATAGTTTGCTCTAAATATATAAACTGTTTATCGAAGCACAAAACCCTACTGTGCATCTTGATCTTGTCAAATAGGCGAATACGCTTGCGATAACGAACAGAGCTGCCCGCCACTACCATTCCCCAGTGGCATCGCTTCAATACGGTAATCAGGCCTGATCTCTTGGCCATGGGCAGGCGGCCCATATCGTAAATTGACAGGGCGCGACCATTGTTTAGCTCTAACCAAATGTCCAGGTCCCAAGGTAGACAGTAATGCGTACTGTGATGAGTTTCACCAACGTTAAGTGCTGTTGCCTTACGATACAGAAAAAACTGCCATGCCAGTCTAACAAAGGGATACATAAAAAACCTCCAGCTCGCTTCAATTCACCTTTGTTGGCATCAAGGTCAATACCCTAGATCTGCAATCTAAAGGTTAGTCTCTTGCCGATATGGGCTGAAGCGCTTAGACAACCATAGACATATGATATCGAGGTTTCCCATGGCTCCTATTTTCGCAATACCCTACATGATCTTGAATGTGATTTGGTTTTTTATAGTTGCTCAGTTTATTATGAGCTGGTTGATCTCTTTTAATGTATTGAACCTCCATCAGCCGATTGTCAGCCAAATTTGGCAGGGCTTAAATCGGATTTTAGAACCTATCTATGGACGCATTCGCCAGTATATCCCAAATATGGGCGGGCTTGATCTTGCCCCTCTCATCGGCCTGCTGATCGTAGCTGCACTACAATACACTCTAGTCTACTACGGCCAATAACCTATTGGAACTTGTATGCCCCACATAGCTCTCCTGAGGGATATCTTTGGATTCGAAGCTTTTCGCCCCGGACAGGAAGATATCGTCCAAGCTGTGACAGAGGGGAAAAATGTGTTGGCCATCATGCCAACAGGCGGTGGAAAATCGCTTTGTTTTCAACTTCCAGCTCTGATGCGCGAAGGGGTAACGGTCGTTATTTCTCCACTTATAGCTCTGATGCGTGACCAAGTGCGTGCTCTTCAAGCGGTGGGAGTCAGTGCGGGTGCTTTGACATCTGGTAATACATCTCAAGAAACTGACGCTGTTTGGGCTGCTTTGGAGCAAGGCACGCTCAAGCTGCTTTATATTGCACCTGAACGACTAGCTGCAGGCTCTTCGGTTGGCATGTTGCGTCGTATTGGAGTAAGCATGATTGCGGTGGATGAGGCGCATTGTGTTTCGCAATGGGGCCACGACTTTCGCCCTGATTACCTTAGAATTGGTGAGTTGCGCCAGGCGCTGGGCGTACCACTTGCAGCTTTTACCGCCACAGCTGATGAAGAAACCCAAGCTGAAATAATCAATAAGCTGTTTGACGGTGTGGCTCCGTCCAGCTTTTTACATGGGTTTGATCGGCCCAATCTGCATTTGGCCTTTGCAGCCAAAGATCAACCACGTAAACAAATCTTAGATTTTGCAGGTGTGCGGCAGGGACAGTCAGGTATTGTGTACTGTGGTACTCGGGCTAAGACAGAAACCCTGTCTCAGGCTTTACGTGAGTCAGGGCATTCTGCCTGTCATTACCATGGCGGTATGGAGGCTGAAGATCGTCGAATTGTAGAAACGCGGTTCCAACGTGAGGATGGATTGATAGTTGTGGCAACTGTTGCTTTTGGGATGGGAGTTGATAAGCCTGATATTCGTTGGGTTGCACATGCCGATTTGCCAAAGTCGATTGAATCTTATTACCAAGAAATCGGTCGCGGAGGTCGTGATGGTGCACCAGCTGAAACGCTAACGCTGTTTGGGTCAGACGATATTCGGCTGCGTCGCTCTCAAATTGATGAAGGCCTAGCGCCTGCAGACCGCAAAATGGCCGATCACGCGCGTTTAAATGCTCTGTTAGGCTTAGCAGAGGCCCTCACCTGCCGTCGTACGACCTTGCTAAAATATTTTGGGGAGAGCGCTGCTACCTGTAATAACTGTGATCTTTGTGATAGCCCGCCTGAGCTATTTGACGGGACACAGCCAGTACGCATGGCGTTATCTGCGATTTTGCGTACGGGTGAATGGTTTGGTACTGGCCATTTAATTGATGTTTTGCGAGGTAATGATACTGAAAAAGTGCGTCAAAGGGCGCATAATGAGTTACCAACTTTTGGGGTGGGAAAAGCCATTAGCAAGGCACAGTGGCAAGCTATTTTCCGGCAAATGATGGGATATGATTTGATTCGCCCAGATCCTGAGCGCCATGGTGGTTTGAGGTTTACCGAAAATGCCCGGCCTTTGTTAAAAGGCGAGGCTGTAATCCAACTTCGTAAAGATAGTATCAACGCTGCGGCTGTTGAACGTCGCCCGGCAGTTAAATCTCTGGTATCAGACGAAGATGCGCCGCTTTTGTCTGCACTTAAAGCCAAAAGACGGGCTTTGGCTGAACAGCAAAAAGCTCCAGCTTATATCGTGTTCAACGATAAAACACTTATTGAGATGGCTGAGCGTCGCCCGACGACGCTTGATGAGATGGCCTCTGTGAGTGGGGTTGGTGCTAAAAAGTTGGAGAGTTATGGCCAAGCGTTTTTATCTGTGATTACTGGAGATAACATTACCATTCACCCAACTCGGCGTAAAATGGCTGGACGGCTGGCAGGTGATGTATTTGATCAGCTTATGGTGCGGCAGCAAGAATTAGAGCGAGGTGTTTTTAAGGATAAGAAGCCTTTGATTTGTTCTACTGCGACGTTGCGAAATATTGTACAATTGCGGCCAAAAAGTATAGATCAGCTTGCACAAATTACTGGGATGAACTCCGCTCGAACCGAGCGTTTTGGTGTGGCCTTCATGAAAATCTTGCAGTCTCTGTAGGCTGCACTAAGTTATTATGATTAGGAGAGTGAACTATGTTGGTATGTATTTCACCGGCGAAAAAGCTGGATTGGTCACCTGTTGACCGCACAGACCTCACGCAACCTGAATTTTTGCAGGATGCCCTGAGCCTCGTAAAAACCGCCCGTATGCTTTCAGTTGAGGATTTGCAAAAGCTAATGTCTATAAGCCCAAAATTGGCAAGCCTTAACCGAGACCGGTTTCTTGACTATGCGCCTACTCCAGGTGCCGAAGCTCTGCGCCCTGCGGCATTGGTCTTTGCGGGTGATACCTATCAAGGGTTAGAAGCTGCAAGCTTAAGTAATGATGATATGCGCTGGGCCCAGGATCATCTTAGAATTCTATCGGGCCTTTATGGTGTGCTGCGGCCGCTAGATCAAATCCAAGCGTACCGACTTGAAATGGGCAGCCGTCTGAAAACTAAACGGGGTGGGTCTCTTTATGCTTACTGGGGCCAACAGATTTCAAAAGCGCTAAATGCCCAGGCTGAAATTGTTGGAGCAAAATTTTTGATAAACTGTGCTAGCCAAGAATACTTTGCAGCAATTGATATAAAAGCGTTGAGTCTGAAAGTTGTCACGCCACAGTTTCTAGAATTGAAAGACGGTAAGGCAAAGATTGTAAGCTTCTATGCCAAAAAAGCACGTGGAGCTATGGCGCGGTTTGTAGCCCAAAACCGGCTGTCAGATGTTGCACAGATCGCAGATTTCAATGTGGGTGGTTATGCTTATCAATCAAGCCAATCTACCGCTGCGAAGCCAGTTTTTCTGCGTGATTATTCGGCCTAATCGCTAAATATCTGTGCTGCATGCTTTTCTAGGTAGATTTTGAGCCAAGGGGTAAAGTCTTGTGGTCGAATTGCGATTTGGTCTGCTAAGTTCTGTAGTGTTTCCCATCGATAATCCATTACCTCATTTAGATTAGGCTCGATAGTAATTTTAGCAGCTTGAACTACAAAAATCTCAACAACTTCATGCTCAACCATGCCGTTGCCAACATCTGCGCGATATTCGACTGTATCGCGGTATATAGGTTTTTGGGGGGGGAGCCCAAGTTCTTCAGTTAACCGACGGATTGCGCATGCCTGTCCAGATTCATTCCATTCTGGATGGGTACAACAGGCGTTTGCCCATAAGCCAGGAGTATGATATTTTTCTAAAGCTCTACGTTGCAAGAGCGTTTGGTTATCCTTTATTATAAATACAGAGACCGCCTTATGGCGTAAACCGCGCAAGTGAGTTTGCAATTTTTCAACGGGTTGTAGTTTGCCATCCACCCATGCGGGAATCAAAATTTCCATTGGTTCAGTCCTCAAGTTTTTTGGTTTGATAATTATAATTTAGTTTGAGAAAAAGTGGTAGATATTAACAGTTTTGGTGTAAAATTACCAAAAAAGCTGACTACATCTACTATATGGCGGAAATGTCGCGGACTTTAGTGTGAAAATTAGTCGGATAACTACAGTAATTTCTGCGATATGCTTTATGTAACATTTCTGTACAACAGAAAGAAGTTTGCGATGTCGCTAGACAGTTTTTTTAAAAATCAACTAGACCAGCTAAAACAGGATGGTAATTACCGGTACTTTGCGGATCTTGAGCGCCGTACAGGTAAATTCCCTCGGGCCACTAACCATTTTGAGGGTGGGACCCGTGATGTTACTGTTTGGTGTTCTAACGATTATCTGGGTATGGGCCAGCATCCATCTGTAATTGCAGCGATGCAAGAGGCCGTTGGGCGTTGTGGTACCGGTGCTGGTGGCACGCGAAATATAAGTGGCACCAATCATGACCATCTACTGCTTGAACGCGAACTGGCTGATTTACACGGTAAAGATGCAGCGCTTTTGTTCACCTCGGGCTATGTGTCTAACTGGACTACACTTACAACTTTAGGTGCTAAAATACCTAATGTTGTGATCTTATCTGATAGTCAAAACCATGCGTCTATGATTGAGGGCATCCGTCACTCTAAAGCGGACAAAATGATTTGGGCGCATAATGATGTGGACGATTTAGACCGTAAATTAACTGCTTGCGGTGATCGACCAAAGCTTGTGGCGTTTGAGAGCGTCTATTCGATGGATGGTGACATTGCTCCAATGGCTGCTATTTTAGATGTCTGTGATAAACATGGCGCCTTGACTTACGTAGATGAAGTACATGCGGTTGGTATGTATGGCCCACGTGGGGGTGGCATCAGCGAACGCGAAGGCCTGGCTCATCGAATTGACATAATTGAGGGTACTTTGGGCAAAGCTTTTGGCTGTGTTGGTGGTTATATTACAGGCTCAGAAGTAATATGTGATTTTGTTCGCTCCTTTGGGTCTGGATTTATTTTCACTACAGCACTACCGCCGGCTGTTGCTACTGCTGCGCGCACTTCTATTGTCCACCTAAAAACAAGTGAGGTCGAAAGGTTGGGTCAGCGCGCTCAAGTTGCTCGCCTGAGAGCGGGTCTGGATAGGGCAGGTATTCCACATTTACAAAATGACAGCCATATTGTGCCTGTTATGATCAAGGACGCTGTAAAGACGAAGATGCTGGCTGATTACTTGATGGATAATTTTGGAATCTATGTGCAACCAATAAATTACCCAACGGTTCCTAAGGGAACAGAACGACTCCGCTTTACCCCGTCACCGTTGCATACAGATGCTGACGTTGATCACTTAGTCATGGCATTATCTGAACTTTGGCAACAATGCGCTTTATCGCGTGCAGTTGCCTAATATGAAATAATTTTGTAGGCCAAAGGCTTAATTATAAGTGCCTGTGAGGCAGTTGTAGTTGCGGCAAGAGGGATAATGTGGAATGAAAATTATTTTAATTGCTGTTCTAAATCTTGTCCTAAATTCAACGGCCTCGGCAGATGTCCATCCTGTAAGCGGCGATGTTGCTGCTGGTGAAGTTGCTTTTGGTAAACAATGTGTGGCATGCCACCTTGTTATTAATGACGCTGGCGTGAAGCTGGCTGGTCGAAATGGAAAATCAGGGCCCAATCTTTATAACATACCAGGGGCAGGCGCCGGTATGATTGAGGGTTACCGCTATGGCAAATCTATTGTGGCTGCTGGTATTGAAAATGGTTTAATTTGGACTGAAGAAAACTTTGTAGATTATGTCCAAGATCCTAAAGGGTTTTTGCGGGCATTTCTAGACGATAGAAAAGCTAGAGCGAAGATGAGTTATAGAGTGCGCAAAGAATACGACGCACGTAACATCTATGCTTATTTGTTCAGCCTCTCTTCTGACTAATCAGTCTTTAAACGCCGCCTTTTTATAGTAGGCGACGTTTTTTAGTTAAATACGCTCAATAGCTACAGCAATACCTTGGCCACCGCCAATACACATGGTGGCCAGACCTTTTGTGCCCCCGCTGCGTTCCAGCTCTGCCATAAGCTTGACCATGATGATCGCTCCCGTTGCACCCACTGGATGGCCCAAAGCAATGGCGCCACCATTTGGGTTCACCCGTGCTGGGTCGAGCCCAAGACTACGGTTCACTGCAATAGCCTGTGCTGCAAAAGCCTCGTTGCTTTCTACTATGTCGAACTCACCAATTGATAGACCTGTCTTTACCATTAGATTTTTAACGGCTGGGACCGGACCAATTCCCATTACCTCTGGGCGGACACCGGCATGGCCATAGCCTAAAATTCGAAATTTTGGTATCAGCCCGGCTCGCTCTGCCGCATCAGCGCGGGCTATAACGATAGCTGCAGCTCCATCATTTATGCCAGAGGCGTTACCTGCTGTGACGGTCCCATCTTTTTGGAAGACTGTGCGTAGTCCAGATAAAACATCGGATGTTGTAGATTTTGGGTGCTCGTCAGTGATAAAATCGACCATGTCACGTTTGACCTTGATCGATACTGGTGTAATTTGATCTGCAAAAAGTCCATTTTCAATTGCTGTAGCAGCGCGGTTTTGACTCTCAAGTGCGAAGGCATCCTGGTCTGCCCGCGTCACCGCATGCTCTTGCGCTACATTTTCTGCCGTAATTCCCATATGGCCAGTGCCAAAGGGGCAATGCAGTGCGCCCAACATCATATCTAGCGTTGTGACGTCACCCATCTTTTGACCCCATCTTTGTGATTGCATGATATAGGGTGAGCGGCTCATATTTTCCGCACCACCGGCGACACCAAAATCCGCATCACCCAACATCAGAGATTGCGCTACTGACACAATAGCTTGCAAACCAGATCCACAAAGCCGATTTACATTCATTGCAGGCGTACTGTCGGTAATACCAGCCTGAAGAGCGATGACCCTTGATAAATACATGTCGCGTGGCTCAGTATTGATGACATGGCCAAAAGCCACATGGCCTATTTGATTACCTTCAACCTGTGCACGGGCCAGAGCCGCTTTAGTGACTATGGCTCCGAGATTAATCGGTGTGATCCCGGCTAAACTACCGCCAAATGTGCCAATTGCAGTGCGTGCACCGCCAAGAATTACGATATCAGTCATAGCTTTCCCTTTTTTTTCTACCTTACGTGGCTTGGCATTTGAGGAAAAGCCAAACTTAACGACATAGTAATTGAATTTAAGAACAAACTATGAACAAAATAGTTGATGGAATCACCTATATAGTCTGCTGTTATGTTACGTTCTGATGTCAACCATTTGCCAAAAATACAGCGTCCCTGGGCGGAACTACAGGCCTGTTCGAATTTTACCTTTCTGACAGGGGGCTCGCATCCTGAAGAATATATGGACCGTTCGGCCCTTTTGGGTTTGTCTGCGGTAGCGATTGCGGATGAAAACTCTGTAGCGGGTATTGTAAGGGCACATACTCGGACACGAGAAATTAGGCGCCTAGTGGCCGAACGGCTAGACTTTGATCGGATCACTGGCTTGATTGGTCCACCTGCGCCTGCTGGACTGAAACACATCCCGTCTGCACAAATTTATAACATCCCGCGCCTGCTGCCTGCGGCTAAGATTGTATTGCGTGATGGGCTTACAGCCACGCTGTTACCAAAAACTCGAGTAGGTTGGGGCCGGTTATGTCGTTTGATTTCATGTGGGCGGTTACGCGTGGAAAAAGGTAACTGTGATATTGGACTTGAAGACTTATTTGAGTTTGGTGATGACCAGCTTATTTTGCTTCATGCACCACCAATTCAAAATGGCCAGGCTTTTGCGACCCCATGGCAGTTACAGGTACGCAGTTTGATGTGCCGTTTCCCCCAAGATGTAATGCTACTCTTGACACCGCGCTATGATGGCCAGGATGTGCAATATTTTGCAGATATGACTATGGTAAGTGAGAAACTTTCTGTGCCCTTGGTTGCCTCCGCCGCACCGCTGATGCATCATGGATCTCGCCGTCGGTTAACTGATGCGTTGACAGCAGTCCGGCTTGGAGTGCGGGTAGATGCTTTGGGGCGTGCCGCACAGGTGAACTCTGAACGACGTCTACGTTCTGCTGCTGAGGCAGATGTTTTATTTAATGCTTATCCTGATGCTTTGGAGCAAACGGCCCGAGTGCTGGATCGCCTAAATTTCTCACTAGACACCCTGCGCTACGAATACCCTTCTGAGCTGACCGAAGATGAAACTCCAGCTGATCGTTTGCGGCGCTTGGCCTATGAAGGGCTTGAATGGCGTTACCCTAGCGGGGCTAGTGAGAGAGCCAAACGGCTTATTGAGCATGAACTTTACCTGATTAGTAAGTTAAAATATGAGCCCTATTTTTTGACGGTACATGATATTGTAGCCTTTGCTCGGTCGCGTGACATTCTATGCCAAGGTCGAGGATCGGCTGCCAATTCTGTAGTTTGTTACTGTCTGGGCGTTACCTCTGTGAGCCCAGAGGTGGGAACGATGGTGTTCGAGCGATTTGTTTCTGAAGCCCGCAACGAGCCCCCTGATATTGATGTGGACTTTGAACATGAACGCCGTGAAGAAGTGATCCAGCATATTTATGCACGCTATGGCCGACATCGCGCCGGGCTTTGTGCCACTGTAATACATTATCGTGGTAAGCGTGCTATCCGGGAAATAGGCAGCGCCATGGGGTTGTCAGAAGATACGATTAGCGCCTTATCATCACAGCTTTGGGGATTTTTTTCTGCCAAAGGTTTAGAAGCAGACCGGATGGCTGAGATTGGCTTAGATGCCAGCGATCCCCATTTAAGTCAAACTATGGCATTGATTTATCAAGTAATTGGGTTTCCGAGACATTTGTCACAGCATGTGGGTGGATTTATTATAACTGATAGGCGGTTGGATGAATTGGTGCCGATAGAAAATGCTACGATGGAAGGTCGGACTGTTATTTGTTGGGATAAAGACGATATAGACAGCTTGGGCATTCTGAAGGTAGATATTTTGGCCTTGGGCATGCTGACCTGTATTCGTAAAGCTTTTGATTTGATTGCCGTACATCACGGGGTAAATTATACTCTTGCAACCTTACCGCCAGAGGATCCTGCTGTTTACGATATGCTCTGCCGAGCAGACAGTTTGGGGGTGTTTCAGGTAGAAAGCCGAGCCCAAATGAATTTTTTACCGCGGATGCGCCCCCGCACCTTTTATGATCTGGTGATCGAAGTTGCTATTATTAGACCAGGCCCCATTCAGGGCGATATGGTGCATCCCTATATCCGACGCCGCAATGGGGAGGAGGCTGTTAGCTTTCCCTCGGATGTGCTGGGCGCTGTTTTGGGCAAAACTCTTGGGGTTCCTTTGTTTCAAGAACAGGCTATGCAAATTGCGATCGTTGGTGCTAGCTTTACTCCTGATCAAGCAGATCGTTTGCGCCGCTCTCTGACTACGTTTAAAAAACACGGTAATGTTAGCGAATTTCAATCCCTTTTTATGCGTGGTATGCTCCATAATGGTTATGATGAGGATTTCGCAGTCCGTTGTTTTGCGCAGATTGAGGGCTTCGGTTCTTATGGGTTTCCTGAAAGTCATGCTGCCAGTTTTGCCTTGTTGGTCTATGCCTCAAGTTGGCTCAAACACCATTATCCTGGTATATTTGCCTGCGCTTTGCTGAATGCACAGCCTATGGGGTTTTATGCTCCTGCTCAGATTGTGGGTGATGCCCGTGCGCATGGCGTTAGTGTATACCCAGTGTGTGTAAATGCTAGCTATTGGGATAATGTAATGGAATCTGATGGTGCCGGAGGTCAGGCTATAAGGTTGGGGTTTCGCCAAATTAAACGTATGTCTGAAGATGAGGTTGCGTGGCTGACTGCGGCGCGTGGTAATGGATACACTGATGTTGGAGCGGTCTGGTCCAAGTCAGGGCTCAGTCCAAAAATGATTCAAGCGCTGGCAGAAGCTGATGCGTTTAAAAGTCTTGGCCTGGCACGCCGTGAGGCGCTTTGGGCTGCTAAGGCAATCACTGCTGACCGGCCGTTACCCCTATTTTCATATGATCTGGAGGGAGAGGGTATTGTTGAGGCCCAGGTATTTTTGCCCCAGATGACAGAAGGTGAGGAGGTTGTGGAAGATTACGTTTCTATGCAGTTGACCTTACGCGCACATCCTGTGTCATTTATTAGGCATCGTTTGACTCCCGGTATGGGACAAGCTCCCGTGGCACCCGTGGGATTGGAGGCGACTAATAACACTAATTTTTTTCGAAGGCCTGATAAAAATCTTTCAAGTTTGCCACATCGTCTGCCAGAAGTGAAAATGACAATAGTCAACGGTTAGAGATCATACGTTTAGTTGTAGACGCTTCAACAATGAAAGACCTGCAAACCCATCCACAGGAAGACTGTGAGCTACTTGAAAGGCCTCAATGGCTATTTCGGTATTAGGCCCTGAAAACCCATCTGAACCAATGGTGTCAAAGCCGTGTTCTGTGAGGCGAGATTGTAAAAACTGCATTTCATGCTGGGTCAAGCCACGGGAATCACTGCTGGGTGGAAAAATTAGTGCTGGAGCGCCCTGTAGCTGATCTGCTAAATGCCCAACTGCAATCGCATAGGCCGACGCATTGTTGTATTTTAGCAAGGCATTAAAATTCTCTGATACGACAAAGCCCAACGAGGTTAGCCCACCAGGTAATATTAGCCGGGCTTCATAATCTAGTCCACCAGTTTGTAGTGCCAAAACGCCAAGTTCTTCCCAGCTTTTTAGTCCTTGTGGTGGGTGATGACGTAAGAAATAAAAGTTTGCATTATCTGGTACATGGGTTGGTACCCCCCATGGCACTTCAGCATTCCAGCCATGGCATACCAAAAAATGGGCTGTTGAGAATAAGGCATCAGCCGGATCTTTAGACCAAATATCAGGTATGCTGTTACTGGCAGATACTGCAAAGTCGATATACGATTTTGGCATAAATTGGGTGTGACCCATAGCTCCAGCCCAACTACCGAGCATCTTTTCAGGTGATCTAATGCCCCGACCAATAATCTCAAAGGCCGCTAAAAGCTGGGCTTCAAACATCGGTGCTCTCCGTCCCTGAGCAGCCAGTGTTGCTAGAGCAGAAATTACAGGAACGTTGCCACGAATTACACCGTAATTGGATTCTAAACCCCAAATTGCTGCAATAATATGGCGATCTACATGGTACTCTTTTTCAATTCGATCAAAAACTTTAACATGCTGTAAAAGAGAGATCAGTCCCTCTTTTACTCGCGTTTTGCTAACGGCTTTTTCAACATATTGTTGGAGTGTTTTGCGGGCCTCAGGTTGAACTATATCTGCTTTGGCTACACTGTCAGATGGAGTTAAAAATGGATAGACCTGATCCAAAACTATAGATGAGACCCCATTATTTGTGGCACGTATCAAAAAGTCAGATTTCCAGTTTTCAAATATCATTACCGTTTTCGTATAACTTTTTTGGATTTACCCTTTTGGGCGCCCCGCCGATTGCTCAAATATCCACTTTTGCGTTTTGCCGGGCGTGTTTGCAACTTTGAATCATCCAGTTCTAGCAACTCCAATAAGATACCCCCAGTCAAAGGAGTTGCTTCAGAAAGTCTTACAACTGCGCGCTGTCCCAGGTTGATCATAGTGCCACTCTCTGTGCCACGCAGCGTTTGGGTTTCGGCGTCGTGCTCAAAGTATTCACGGCCCAACGAACGGATGGGAACGAGACCATCGGCCCCTGTTTCATCCAGCTTAACAAAAACGCCAAAGCGGGCGATCCCAGAGATACGGCCTGAAAACTCATTTCCGACCCTTTCTGCCATAAAGCTCGCAAGATAACGATCAGTTGTGTCACGCTCTGCAACCATTGACCGGCGCTCAGTGTCACTAATTTTCTTGGCGGTTTCGTCTAGCATTTCGACATCTTGTGGTGATAGGCCGCCCTCGCCCCAGCTATGTGCTGAAACCAAAGCACGGTGTACCAAAAGATCTGCATAACGCCGGATTGGTGATGTGAAATGTGCATAGTTCTTCAGGGCTAGTCCAAAGTGCGACATATTTTGTGGGCTATAATAAGCTTGTGTCATTGATCTTAATGTTGAGAGGTTAATTAATTCCGCCTCATCTTTACCTGCCGCTGCCTTTAACAGGTAATTGAGGTGTCTGGTCTGTAGTATTTGGCCCTTAGCCAGAACCAACCCAACTGATTTGGCAGTTTCGCGTAGTGACTCAAGTTTCTCTGGACTGGGCTCTTCATGTACCCGAAACAAAAGTGGCTGTTGCTTTGCTATTAAGGTTTCTGCAGCAGCTACATTAGCTAATACCATGCATTCTTCGACTAAACGGTGGGCATCTAGTCGGTCGCTGAAATTGATAGATGCAACCTTGCCAGTATCTGACAATATGATTTTGCGCTCTGGTAAATCTAACTCTAGTGGTTGCCGGACTTCACGCGCTGTTTTTAAGGCTTTGTAGGCTGCAAATAAGGGTTTTAGAACTGTGTCTACCAGAGGTGCTGCTCGATCTGATGGATTACCATCCACGGCTGCTTGCGCTTCCTCATAAGACAAGGAAGCAGGCGAACGCATCATTCCGCGAACAAATCTATGTGAAATCTTTTCGCCGGTGGCGGATAATTTCATCTCTACTGCGATACAAGGCCGAATGACGCCTTCATGGAGTGAGCACAAGTCACCTGACAAACGGTCGGGCAGCATGGGTACAACACGATCAGGAAAGTAAGTTGAATTACCGCGGTGCCGCGCCTCAGCATCTAATGCTGATTGAGGCGTAACGTAATAGGCAACATCTGCAATTGCCACCCATAGTAAAAACCCATTTGGATTTTTTTGGTCATCGTCCATGATCGCACAGCACGCGTCATCGTGGTCTCGTGCATCTGCAGGATCAATAGTGATTAAGGGAAGACCAGTTAAATCGTCACGATTTTTGCTAGTTGCTGGTTTAGCTGCATCTGCCTCCACCATAACTGCATCCGTAAAGGCATCGGGAATACCATGTTGGTGAATGGCAATCAGGGATACGGCTTTTGGCGCTGACGGGTTTCCCAGGCGCGCAACAATGCGGGCACGCGGGAGACCCAGACGCCCCTTGGGACCGGACTGTTCAGCTTCAACCAGCTCGCCATCTTTTGCTTCATCCGTTTGATCAGGACCTACAATCCATTCTTTGCCTTCACCTTTGTCAATGGCAACAATACGGCCACCCTCGGCGTTGGATCGAAAGATTCCAAGTACTCTTTTGGGGTTGGCACCGATCTCTCGGATCAGTTGCCCAGTATATTGATGGCTGTCTTCGTCCTTTGTGATGACAACGCGAGCCAAAATACGATCGCCTTGACCCAGTGCAGGCTGACCTGGGCGCATCTGCATTAAGACTTTGGGCAAGGTCCCAGTACCCTCCCATTCTAAAGGCACGGCAAACATATCGCCCTGTTCATCGGGTCCCAGTAGTTGCAGGACTGAAACTGGAGGCAATGTGTTTGGATCATTAAACTTTCGCCTTTTCTGGGAAATGTGCCCTTCGGCTTCCAGCTCCTTTAGCGTTTGTTTGAGATCAATACGGGCAGCGCCTTTGATGCCAAAAGCCTTGGCAATATCTCGCTTAGACGATTTTTCTGGGTGCGTGCGGATCCATTTTAGAATGTCCGCCTGAGTTGGAATGTTAGTCATAAAAATTCATTAGCATGCACCCTAGACATTCTAAAGCTTTGGTTTTAGCTGATGTTAGCATAAAAAATTTGTTTCAGCCAACGGAGTGCATATTGAAATATATTATTGCGGCCTTTTTGATGATTTGTAATTCAGTCTTGGCTAATGGTTATAACCTTGGTGACCTCTCAGTTACAAAGTCGTTTTCTTATCCCACCAATGGCCGTAGTGGTGCGGGTTACTTTACGCTTACTAATGATGGACAGCCGGATGTTTTGATGGCTGTTGTGGCTAATTTTCCGAGGGTAATGATCCATGAATCGCTCATGCAGGATGGTGTAACGACTATGCAGCACCGCATGATGGTTGAGGTTCCGGGGCAAAAAAAAATCGAATTTGCGCCTGGTGGTTATCACGTGATGTTCATGGGTCTTACCGATGGCTGGGCAGAGGGTGATGAAATTGAAGCTAGCTTGCAGTTTAAAAATGCAGGCACGCTAGATATCAAGTTTGTTGTGATAGCGCGGCCTTAAAGCCAAAGGCTAAAGACCGATTTTACCCCGATTTTTACCAATTTGACCTCGGTGCAATAGCAGGTGGTCTAATATGACGCAGGCCATCATTGCCTCACCTACAGGAACTGCTCTGATGCCCACGCATGGGTCATGGCGCCCCTTAGTTATAATTTCAGTGTTTTCACCTAATTTAGTTATAGTTTTGCGTGTTGTTAGAATAGATGATGTTGGTTTCACTGCAAAACGCACCACAAGATCTTGGCCTGTGCTAATGCCACCAAGAATGCCACCCGCGTGATTTGAGCTGTACTCTGGCCCGTCCAGACCCATGGATATTTCATCGGCGTTGGCCTCGCCTGTGAGTTCTGCGGCGGCCATGCCGTCTCCAATTTCCACACCTTTTACGGCGTTGATACTCATCATAGCTGCAGCTAAATCCACGTCTAATTTGCCATAGATTGGAGCGCCAAGTCCCGCTGGTACGCGAGACGCTACGACTTCGATAACCGCACCAACTGAACTACCTGATTTGCGCAGGCCATCCAAATAGATTGCCCAATCTTGTGCCGCCTGTGAGTCAGGAACCCAGAACGGGTTATGTTCGATTTGATTAAAATCCATATTTTTGCGGTCAATCTTATGTGGTCCCATTTGGCACATGAAGCCGGTAATCTCTACGGAGGGAGCAAGCATCCTGATAGCCTGTCGCGCCAAACCGCCAGCGGCCACACGGGCCGCCGTCTCACGCGCTGAGCTACGTCCACCCCCGCGATAGTCGCGAATGCCATATTTCTGCCAGTAAGTTATATCAGCATGGCCTGGACGAAATTTATCGATAATGTCGCCATAATCTTTGGAGCGTTGATCGGTATTTTCGATCATCAACTGAACCGGTGTTCCTGTGGTTTTGCCCTCAAATACGCCAGACAATATTTTTACCTGATCTGCCTCGCGTCGCTGGGTGGTATATTTATTCTGCCCTGGTTTCCGCTTGTCGAGCCAGTGCTGGATCATATTTTCTGAAATATCAACACCTGGAGGGCATCCATCAATAGTGGTTCCCAAGGCTGGCCCATGACTTTCGCCCCAGGTAGTGACTCGAAACAAATGTCCAAAAGTATTCAGGCTCATGTGACAGCTCCTTTGACCCTGCAATATCGTTGCACGGCAATCGGAGCAAGGGCTAGCTGACGGACCTCAAGTTAATCCCATAACAGAGAAGGCAATAGGGTGGGGCTCCAGACACTGATGTGATATTCTGACCTGTTGGCAAAGGATTGACTGACAAAAATTAAATACAACTTCATATTTACTAGCCTAGTCACCATACTGTACTGGGCTTTCTTTTTAGTTGTGGGATTGCTTTAACAGATACTTCGACATAATGAGATCTTACCTCGGGGCGCCCATTTGGGCTGAGATGCGTAAGCGAACCCGTAGAACCTGAACCGGCTAGTACCGGCGGAGGGAAGGTTTGGAATAATCCAATCCCTGACCCCGTTCGGCGATATGGAGAATACAATGAGAACCGCATCCCTATTCGCAGGACTGTTTTTAGCAACCACAGCAGTGGCGGAAACACCTGTTTTAAAAATCTATACTTATGACAGCTTTGTCTCAGACTGGGGCCCTGGCCCCGCTGTTGAAGCTGCATTTGAAGCTACCTGTGGCTGTGACCTCCAAATGATTGGTACTGGAGATGGCGCTGCACTTTTAGCGCGCTTGAAGCTGGAAGGTAGCCGAACGGAAGCCGATATTGTAATGGGCCTGGACACCAATCTAACAGCCGCCGCTGCGGAGACGGGGTTGTTTTCCCCAATTTCTGTCGCTGCGAATTACGCACTCCCTGGTGGATGGGACGATCCACTTTTTGCACCGTTTGACTGGGGCTATTTTGCATTTGTCCAAAATGTAGATCTTCAATCACCTAAGAATTTCCGCGATTTGGCTGACAGTGACCTTAAAATCATCATCCAAGACCCACGCTCCTCAACGCCTGGTTTGGGTCTGCTTATGTGGGTAAAAGCAGCTTATGGTGCTGATGCTGCAGATATTTGGGCCGATTTGAGTGATAATATCGTTACAGTAACTAAGGGTTGGTCAGAGGCTTATGGGATGTTCTTAGAGGGTGAGGCAGATATGGTTTTATCATACACTACATCACCTGCCTATCATACGATCGCTGAAGACGATGCATCCAAAAGCTTTGCTATATTCGATGAAGGTCACTACATGCAAATTGAAGTAGCAGGCAAGCTTGCTAGCTCTGACCAAAGTGAATTGGCGGATAAATTTTTACAATTTATGGTCTCAGATGCTTTTCAAAGTATCATTCCAACCACAAACTGGATGTTTCCAGCCGTCACTCCGGCTGCTGGCCTACCTGAAAAATTTCCCAAAGCTCTGAGTGCTGCACAATCCTTGATTTTCTCGCCTAGGGAGGCTGCCGACCTGCGCAACGTTGCCTTGGCAGAATGGCAGGCAGCATTATCACAGTAATTTTACGTAAAATTTTAGGTGGGGCGGTTTTGGCCGCCCTACTTGTATTTTCGATTGGTACGGCCCTTACGGTTGCGATGCGCGGGCAAGGTCTCGGAGTATTGGGTGTGGCAGAGTGGTCGGCTGTTCGCTTTACCTTATGGCAAGCATGTGTCTCAGCGACCCTAAGTGTTGGGATTGCCATACCGGTTGCCCGCGCCTTAGCTCGCCAGAGCTTTATTGGCCGACAGGCTCTAATCACGCTGCTTGGCGCACCATTTCTTTTACCGGTCATTGTTGGGGTTCTTGGTCTGTTGGCAGTTTTTGGCCGTGCTGGCTGGATTAGTGGTTTGCTGACGTGGTTGGGCTTTGCAAAGCTGTCTATTTATGGGGCGCCGGGCGTTATTCTTGCGCATGTTTTTTTCAACTTGCCGCTGGCTACCCGGTTTCTACTACAGGGTTGGGGCAGTGTACCTGCAGAGCGGTTTCGGGTTGCGCATAGTTTGGTAGCCTCGCCTTGGGCCTACTTCCGTCTTATCGAATGGCCTGTATTACGGTCTGTTGTTCCCGGTGCATTTTTGTTAATTTTTCTTTTATGTCTTACGAGCTTTGCTGTCGCTTTGGCGGTGGGAGGTGGACCAAAGGGAACAACCATTGAGTTGGCGATCTATCAGGCATTCAGGCTGGACTTTGATTTGGGTAAGGCTGCGAGCCT
>JAVLEV010000005.1:0-17143 GCA_031920365.1 Planktomarina sp.
AAAGTTGCTTTGGCTGCACGGCCAGCATCTTGCAACTTATGAAATTGGGAAAGTAGACTATGGTTATATTTGCGGAGGCCTCGTGCGTCCAAATAAATAATTTGCTCAAGGTTTTTCAGATCATCTTTAATATCTAGAATTTTATCAACCTGTTCTTGGTCACCAGCCACGATAAAACGCGCATTGCAATGATCCAAAACATAGGCGATTTCATCGCCAACAGCATCTTGATATATTGGCACAGGCACCGCGCCAATCGATTGCGCAGCCAGCATGGACCAGTAAAGGTATGGCCGGTTACGCCCAGCTATCGCTATGTGGTCTCCCTTGACGGCACCAAGCGACAACAATCCAAGAGCTAGGGCCTCAACTTGCTCAACCGCTTCGCTCCATGTCCAAGTCTGCCATATTCCAAATTCTTTTTCACGATAGGCGGCCTTGTCGCCAAATTCGCGCGCATTTCGTGCCAATAAAGCTGGAATGGAAACCAAATCCGCGGAATCAGTCGCAGTCACAATATTATCCTCCCAGAACCAAGTATATTTGGTACGATCGTTGCTTCGTCAAATTAGGCTTTTTAAAAAGCTCTTTGTGGAATTGGACAATGAGACTGCCACATGACAAAGGTCAATCAGTTTTTTTGAACAGGCGTTCAATTCCATCCCAAATAAACTTATTTTTATGCTGAAAACAAAAATTCATAAGCAGCTTATGTTGCAGTAAATAGCATATAATAGATGATAACTAGTCACCTCCAAAAATAGAAAAAGCCTTTTTGAATTTAAAAATATTTTTTTAACCATCTCGATTATTTGTAAACTTTGCGTTTTCCGCTAGAATTTAAAGGCAACTAAAGTTGAATTTATTTATTATCAAAGTTTAGAAAAAATAAATTACTAATTCTCAAATGATACTTTGTTTTCTGAAATGATCCTGTATCAATTTGTCGCATAGAATTGCCTCAGCGCTATCTGTCCCAACAAGACTAATAGCACCATCAACATTGCAAGGGTGATTTTATTCAGCAGCGATTTGATTCGCTGGCTTCTCAACCTTGACAGCAGAGAATTTAAATTCAGGGATTTTACCAAATGGGTCGACCGCAGAATTAGTCAGTAAATTAGCTGCTGCTTCAACAAATGCAAAGGGAAGAAACACCATATCGGGTGATACGGCACGATCTTCACGAGCCATGATATCAATGCTACCACGTTTTGTAGTTAGGCGTACCAAACCACCTGGAACAACACCCAAATTGCGCAGCGTTGAGGGGTGCAAAGAGCAATTTGCCTCAGGCTCTACATAATCCAGAACTTTGGAGCGTCGAGTCATAGAGCCAGTGTGCCAATGCTCTAACTGACGTCCTGTTGTGAGTATCATGGGGTATTCGTCATCCGGCACATCATCTGGTGCAATTAGATCAGCAGGTGTAAATCGCGCCCGACCATCAACACGAGGAAAACCGTCAGCAAATACGATTGGTTGGCCAGGGTCCGTCGGTGATAAGGACGGATAGGTCACTGCATTTTCGACCTCCAAACGGTCCCAACTAATATTGTCAAAGGATTTCATCGTCAACTTCATTTCGGCAAAAACTTGGCTCGGATGATCGTAAGTCCAACCTAGGCCAAGACGCTTGGCCAACTCCACCTCAATCCACCAGTCAGCGCGTGCCTCTCCCGGGGGTGAAACAGCTGGGCGACCCATCTGCACTTGGCGGTTAGTATTGGTCACCGTCCCTGCCTTTTCTGCAAAGGCCGCGGCTGGTAGGATCACATCCGCATAGTTAGCGGTCTCTGTTATAAAAATATCTTGCACCACAAGATGCTCCAGCTTCGCTAGGGCATCTCGGGCGTGTGCCACATCAGGGTCCGACATTGCTGGGTTTTCGCCTAAAATATACATACCACGAATATCACCCGTATGCACTGCGTCCATTATCTCTGTCACCGTCAAACCTTTATTAGGATCCAAAGGTTCATTAACACCACCATCCCGCGCCCAAACATCGGCAAATTTTTGACGCACTTCATCACTGACCACAGTTTGCATATCTGGCAAAAACATCGGGATTAGCCCGGCATCTGATGCACCCTGTACATTGTTTTGACCCCGCAATGGATGCAAACCAGTTCCTGGACGTCCAACCTGACCAGTCATCAAGCCAAGACTAATAAGGCAGCGCGAATTATCAGTCCCATGAATGTGCTGTGACACACCCATACCCCAAAAAATCATACCCGCTTTTGCACCAGCAAAGGTACGGGCCACATCACGGAGAACCTCAGCGTCAATTCCACAAATTCCCGCCATCTTTTCTGGACTGAAATCCTTAAGGTGTGCCTTTTCGGCCTCCCAATTTTCAGTGTAGGCTTGAATATATTGTTGGTCGTATAGGCCCTCTTCAACAATTACATGCATTATCGCGTTAAGCATGCTCACATCTGCTCCAGGGCGGAATTGCAACATATGGCTGGCAAAACGCTTTAAAGCTTGACCGCGCGGATCCATTACAATCAGCTTACCACCACGCTGCGTAAATTGCTTAAAATACGTAGCAGCCACAGGGTGGTTTTCAATCGGATTAGCCCCAATTATAATCGCCACATCAGCATTTTTAATCTCGTTAAATGTGGCCGTCACAGCGCCCGAGCCCACATTTTCCATTAACGCAGCCACACTCGAGGCGTGGCATAGCCGAGTGCAGTGATCAACGTTATTGTGGCCAAATCCCTGACGGATCAGTTTTTGAAAAAGATAGGCCTCTTCATTTGTACATTTGGCGGAACCAAAACCTGCTACAGATGCGCCACCACGGGCCTGTTTTAGCTTAGCCATGCCCCCAGCCGCAAAATCAAGCGCTTCTTCCCAACTAGCTTCACGGAAAACATCCCCCCAATTGCCCGGATCCACATTTAACCCTTTTTCGGGAGCATCGTTTCGACGGATCAGCGGTTTGGTGAGGCGGTGGTCGTGGTGGATATAGTCAAACCCAAAACGACCCTTAACACACAACCGTCCCTCGTTGGCCGGACCGTTGATCCCGTCCACATATTTCACACGGCCATCCTTAACCTTCAAACTAACTTGACAACCCACGCCGCAGAATGGGCAAATACTTTCAACTTCACTGTCAAAGTCTTTGCTATCACCCACTTGGTTAGCGTCAGTGACAGTCGCAGGCATTAAGGCCCCAGTAGGACAGGCTTGCACACATTCTCCACACGCAACGCAGCTACTGTCACCCATGGGGTCAGCCATATCAAAAGTAGGGTAGGCATCATGCCCGCGCCCTGACATTCCAATAACATCATTTACTTGAACTTCACGACACGCCCGCACGCACAAACCACATTGAATGCACGCATCAAGACTGACAGACATCGCAATATGGCTATCGTCTAGCAAGGGAATACGCCCATCTTCCAGTTTGGGGAACCGGCTTTCCAGCACACCTTGACCGGCGGCCATATCCCACAAATGGCTCGACTTATCGTGAGCCACCTCCTGCACTGGCTGGTCAGCCACCAGCATCTCCATAACCATCCGACGCGCTTGTGTGGCACGGTCTGAGCGGGTGTGTACAACCATACCCTCCGACACTGGCCGGATACAGGACGCAACAAGAGTACGTTCACCTTCAACCTCAACCATACAGGCCCGACAATTACCGTCAGCACGATAACCAGGCTCATCACGATGGCACAAATGCGGAATGATAAAGCCCTGGCCTTTGGTCACATCCCAAATTGTTTGTCCAACCGGCGCCAAGACTTCTGCGCCATCTAAGGTGAACGTAACTGTATCTGACATTAGACTGCTCCCACATTTTCAAGCCCTTTTAAACTACGCAAAGCGCTAAAACAAACGCCATACGCGACAGCCATAGCCGAATTTGCGCCAAGCGGGGTTCTCAGTTCTCCTGAAAGAAGCCGATTTGCAAAGATCTTGAAACACGGTATTGCATTTTTATGACAAAAACAGAAATAATTCTTATTCGCCACGGGCAGGCTAATAGCGGTGCTAAAGATGAGGAAAGTTATGACAGGCTTTCTGATATTGGCCTTCAACAAGCAGTTTGGTTGGGCGATTATTTGCGGCGCCATGGGGAAGAGTTTGACCGAGTAATTTGTGGGAGCCTACGCAGGCATCGTGAAACTGCAGCTAAATTAGACCTCCCTCATCAGGTAGCCATTGATCCACGCATTAACGAAATGCAGTATTTCGACCTAGCTAAGGAATTTCACGCCCAAACTAAAACATCCACCCCTAACTCAGCAGAAGAATTTGCCCAGCATTTGCCACGCCTTTTCACCGCTTGGCAAAGTGGGACATTAGATAATGCCCACGTAAGTTATAATAATTTTGCTCAGCGTTTTAAAGATGTAATGTCGGAGCTTACTGAACTTGGTGGGCGTACTTTGGTCATAACATCCGGCGGAGTGATTGGCATGGCGATAGCGCAGCATCTTGCCCTTGGACCAGATGGGTTTGCGCAAATAATGTTGCCCATTCACAACTCATCAATGCACCGCTTCGATGTCTGGGGTGGGACAACCCATATCGCTGGCTACAATGCCACCCCACATTTAGACGGTGCAGCGCGCCACTATGCACGCACAATTATTTAGGAGAAGAGCATACTTAAATCTTTTGCAGCCCAGACACCTATTGCAGTAATTCGCACAAAGGGTGTGATATGATTCATCTTTGGATTCGTGCTGAGCAGCGCCCCAATGAACAGCGGGTAGGCGTTACGCCCTCTGGCGTAAAATCTTTGTTAGGCCTCGGCTTTAAGGTAACAATCGAACGCGACCTCACACGTGCTATTGGCATAGAGGCTTATTCTGGCGCCCAAATTGCAGGGCCTGGAGATTGGAAAACTGCACCCACAGAAGCAATTATAATGGGCCTGAAAGAACTACCAGATGATAACATACCACTCCACCACCGCCATATCATGTTCGGCCATGCCTATAAGGGTCAGCCAGATGGCCAGCGACTTTTGGCTCGGTTCAGATCTGGAGGCGGTGTTTTATATGATTTGGAGTATCTAACAGATGATACAGGCTACAGGATTGCAGCTTTTGGCTATTGGGCAGGATATGCAGGAGCTGCATTGGCAATCAAGAACTGGGCTGTGGCGCAATCTGGTGCCCTTCCCGGCCCCGTACACGCCTTCGCTTCAGCCGCAGAGCTTAAAGCAGATGTGGCCGCAAATCTTGGCCAAGCACATCCCACCGTTATCATAATTGGCGCCAATGGCAGGGTAGGTAACGGGGCTGCTGATTTTTGCACGGCCCTCGGCGCATCCCTGACCTGCTGGGACATGAAAGAAACAGCCCACGGTGGACCCTACCATGAAATTCTTGCACATGATATTTTTCTTAATTGTATTTTAGCAAAACAAGGCACGCCAGTTTTTATACCTATATCTACAAAAACAGCGGCACGGAAGCTTATGGTGATTGGAGATATAGCGTGCGATCCCGATAGTGCCTATTCGCCGATCAAAGTTTACGACCGAGCAACTACCTGGCAAAACCCAACCTTACGAGTACATAAAACCCCGATTTTAGATGTCACAGCCATAGACAACCTACCATCTATTCTGCCACGTGACAGCTCGGAGGACTTCGCTGCGCAACTGCTACCAAGCCTACTGTCTTTGCAGAACATTGATATAGGCGTGTGGGGCAATGCGAGATATATTTTTGAGCAGCATATTTCAGCTTTAAACTAACGAAACACCGAGTAATATAACCAATCAGGCCAGAACTGGCTGAAACGAAAAAGCCACGAAAACAGCGTTGGAAAACTGCGTTTAAACCGCTTGCTCGCCATATGGCGCAGCATATGATCCGCTGCCTCTTCTGGCGACATCAGAAATGGCATGTAAAAGGCATTTTTTTCCGTAAGCCGTGTTTTAATAAAGCCAGGATTTGCCACTTGTACCTTAATGCCCGTGCGGCGCAAATCAGCATAGAGGCTTTCCGCCAGAGCCATTACGCCAGCCTTAGAAGCACCGTAGCCAATGGCACCAGGAAGGCCACGAAACCCAGACAGGCTGCCCGTGATCACGATATGACCGACGTCACGTTCTAAAAACTGCGGCATGACTTGATTGAGAACACGAAACGCCCCGGTAAAATTAATATCCGCCATGGCCAGCGCTGAAGGCCCATCCCAAGATCGCGCTGACATCGGCCAGTAAACTCCAGCCAAAAATACAACACCATCTATACGCCCTAAGGCGGCACCAGCCTTCACGACAGAAGCCTCATCAGCAAGATCCAGCGGCAAAACTTGGGACTTACCCGGCAGACTATCCGCCAACAACTGTAAACGACCCTCCGAACGAGCCGACAATACCAACTCGGCTCCTGAGACGCTAAGCTTGAGAGCCAACGCACGGCCTAGCCCTTCACTGGCCCCGACCAGCCAATATCTCTTTCCGTCAAACCTCATTTTTTTAGTCTGTCCTCCGTAGGTATTGGCCGCATAGTAGCAACCAGCTCAGCTACTTTAATCCCAAATTTACGGAACTGGCTACGATTCATAACAGAACCGTTCTCCATGAGATACATCCAATCAGTCACATTTAACGCATGACCACCAGCATCTTTGGTAAGTTGAATTGTGTAATTTAACATTACCGCCGAGCCAGCCTGCCAGCCCTGACCTATCCCGCGCAAATCAGGTGCTTCAGCTTTAATTTGGCCATCATCACTAACTGTGAGGATCCATTCACGGTGTTGATTTTTACCACTATCATAGCAAAAATCCTCAGTCATCCGACCAATGTTACCCTGCCACTCTGCACACATCTGCGCTACAAAACGCGATGTTACACGACCAAAAGGGCCATAAATTACGCCTTCACAGAGCATCTTACCATTAAGATGTTTGCGAATATCAAAAATAGGGGCCATTGCGGCGTAGTCCCGTGGTTTTTGAGCCCTAAAACCAATTTTATGCTGAATAAAAAGTACCGCGGCGAACAGGCTTAAACCTATGAATGCCAATGTCATATCTGATCATCCTGTAGTGGGGTTTTGATCAATAACAGGATCGCAACCAGTTTTAAAAATAGCGGGCAAACCGCATAGAGTAACGTAAGTGTAAAAAGCGCCTGGTCAGTTTGCTCCAGTGCCGTAGCATCGAACCCAGCAAGTTCGAGAACAGGAAATAATGCAATTGCAGCCAGTGCCAAGGTCAGCTTGTTCATCAAAGACCAAAGTCCAAATCCCTGTGCTCCATTGGGGGCAATTATTCCCAATCTTTGGGCGAAAGCTGCTGGCATAAGAGTTAAATCTGCCCCAATGCTTGCACCAGAGATCACGCAAACCACGGCGAACATCGACACATCGCCCGCGCCCAAAAAGCCCGTAAACGCAAAAGTAATAATGGCTAGGCTCATTGCAGAAAACAAGGCATGGCGCGTACTATAGCGGTCCGCCAAAGCAGCCCAAACCGGAGCAGAGGCCGCGGCAGACAAAAAGAACAATAAAAGCAAGGCACCCGCCCAAGCACCAGCCTGTAAGCGGTGGGTTACAAAAAATAAAAATAGGGATGACGATACTGCCACCGGTAAAGCGTTCACAAAGGCTAAAACTAATAGGCAGCGCGCGGGCTGGTCTTGCCAAATCAGTTTAAATTTCGAAGGTACTCGCTGCGTAGGGCCGACCCATTGCCGTCGCATCGCCCAAAAAGATAACAAGCCAATTACTGCAAACCCTAGCGCGAAGCTCAGCATAGGAGCACTACTCCAGATCATTAGTAAACCAGGAGCGACCGCTGCCAAACATATTCCAATCAAAGCTCCCGTTTCACGCCATGCTGCAACTTGCATGTGCCCGCCGGGCAAGCTCAAAGCCACGGTGATTCCTTGGGCATAAAAATTAATGGTCAAAAAGCTAAACGCACTGAACAGACCAGCCATAGAAAAAGCAAACCACAAGAGGGGAGATGTTTGCGGCGGAATAGCGAAAAGTAAAAGCATCGATCCCACCAAAGTAAAAACAGCAAAACCAATCCAAAAACTACGGTCGCGCCCCAGCCTCTCAGACACCCAGCCAAACAGAGGGTCCTGCACCGCATCCAGCAATCGCAACCAAAACAGCACCGCCGCAATCGCAGTCAGCCCGACGCCGTAGTTTTCAGCGTAGAATATTGGGGCAAAAATATATATTGGCAGCCCAGCCGCAGCTAGAAAGCCACCAAAAAGCGCGAAGGAGGGCAAAGAGGAGGGTAGAGGAAAGCTCATCGACTCACATCACTTTGCGGTGCGTCAGGACAAGATCTGAAGGTTGCCTTCCGCCACCATAATCTGACAGCCTGCCAATGAATCAGAGCCAATACCCTGTGCGAACCGAAGGGGCGGCGTAGAAACGTGGATAGAATAGATCTGTTTGAAAGTGGCTGACGCGGCCCAACAAGAGTTGCAATTAAGCCACCTCCCTGACGCAGATATTCGATATATACACCAATGTACTCAGCCCGAATATCAAAGCGAAACCGGTAATCACCCTCTGTTGGCTGAAAAGGTGACACATGGAAAACTTTCTGCGATCTAATCTCATCTGTTGGGCCAATTGCTGCAAGATCATTGCGGTGACATAAATAACTGTGGCGTTGGCCAAATGTATTGCTAACTTCAGCAATTACTACTCGCAGATTACCGTGCGCGTCAAAACACAGCCAAAAACTTACAGGATTAAAAACATGGCCGAGTATGCGCGGTTGCGCCAAAAGTAAAATGCGCTCTTGGCCCGGTAGGTTTTCAGCCTGCAAAATCTCTTGCACCCAGCTGATACCCCGCCCCCGCTTAGGCGCACCGCCATGATCAGCATCATACATACTGCATAGATTAAACCGATTATGTGAAAACAGGAGCGGTAGCGAACCGGCGAAACTCAGATCAATTAACACATAGTCGATTGCATAGCGAAATGCGTTTTCAACAGGCCCCTTGCGGCCGTGGTAGGTATGAGCTTTTATATAATCGATGCTGCTCATTCAGCCGCCATTATAGTTGCGTTCTGTACCATCAGGCGCCGTGCCGCCTCGATGCCAGTGGCCAGCCCATCCTCATGAAAACCGTTGCGCATCCATGCACCACAAAACCAGGTGGAATTAGCACCATTCAAATCACTCAATACTTGCTGTGCTTGTAAAGCTGCTACATCAAAAACTGGGTGATAGAAGGTATATTTATCATAGATAAGAGCAGGATCGATGGCCCGTTGTGTATTAAGCGTTACAAAACATGGATCGTTGTTTGGCAAACTTTGGAGCCGGTTTATCCAATACGTAAGATCAATCCGGTCTGATTGCCGATCTTTGTCTTCAGTATAAACCCAAGACGCCCATGCAGCTTTGCGCTTTGGCATGATAGAGGTATCGGCGTGCAAGACCATTTCATTTGGCTGATATTTTATTGCACCTAACGCATTGCGCTCTAAAGCATTGGCATCAACTAGCATCCTGAGAGTAACATTAGAATGCGTAGCAAAAATGACATCGTCAAAAATTTCGTATTCTCCACCGACAGATTTGACCTCAACCCCCAAAGGGCTCCGGCGAACAGAATCAACGGCAGTTGATATTCGTAATTCGACACTATTTTTTACCAAGGCCTGTTCCATACGGCTCACATATTCGACGGATCCGCCCTTCACCGTGCGCCATTGATGTTGTCCGCCAGCACCGAGCAATGCATGGTTTTTCATGAATGTGATCATGGCTTGGGCAGGAAAGTCCAGAATTTGCATTATTGGCGTTGACCATATCGCACCGGTAAACGGCGTGAGGTAATAGTCACGAAACCAATCTCCAAGTTGCCATTTTTCAATCAACGCACCGATGGTGATGGTAGGGTCGATCTGTTCAGAACTGGCACGTTTATTGAATTTCAAAATATCACGGATCATGCCTAAAAATTTAGGGCGTAACATATTGCGCTTTTGGGCGAAAACCGCTGACGGGGCTAAAACACCGTATTCCAGCCAGCCCCCATCGATCGACGCGCCAAAGCTCATGTTGGAGTCCATTGTTGGCACAGAAAGGTCTTTAAACAATTGCGTCAAATAAGGATAGTTTACGTTGTTGAAAACTAAGAATCCAGTATCAACAGGCATATCATTATTTTTACCTGCCAGCACCGTGCGCGCGTGTCCTCCCAATTTAGAGGTAGATTCGAACAACACCACTTGGTGTGAATGGCGCAATGCGTAGGCGGCTCCCATGCCTGATATGCCCCCTCCAATTACAGCAATACGTTTTGCTCCAGCTTGGGTATTCTCAAATGGCATCCGCAAGTCCTTTATTAGTGTTTGATTTCATTACGTCGACACCAGCCGTTTGGATTACATTTAAAAACTTTGAGTTTGTATGTGATCCAGTTTAATTTCTTGGGCGTACTTACAGTATGTTAAACGTTTTGGATAGATCTCAAGAAACGAGTGCATCTAGTTGTCAGGTGCTTTATGTTGGGACCAACATATTTCCATCGCTTTATCAGAAGGCCTTCATACCAGTTATGAAAAAAATTGTGCCGCAAAATACTTGGGTTGAACATCTGAAACGTATTCAGCTGAATAACGACCAAAAAGCCTTCAGTGAGTTATTTGGCTATTTTGCACCTCGCATCAAAGCGTTTTTGATCAAATCTGGAGCGCCGTCTAGCATGGCTGAAGAATGCACTCAGGAAGTTATGGCAACCCTTTGGCACAAAGCACATCTATTTGATCCAAGCCGTGCCAGCGTAGCCACATGGATTTTTACGATTGCACGCAACAAAAAGATTGATGCCTTCCGTAAACAACGGAGACCAGAACCAGAGGATTTGCTTTGGGGCCCAGAATCGGAGCCTGAAGCTTCCGATGTTTTGGCCCTACAGCAAGAGGCAAGTCTGCTAACCCAAGCCATGTTAGCGCTTCCAAGCCAACAGCGCGACTTAATTAAAAAAGCCTATTTTGGAGATTTGAGCCACAGCGAAATTGCGGCTGAAACCGGCTTGCCCCTTGGCACAATCAAATCGCGCCTTAGATTGGCTTTAATTAAACTACGCCAAACGATGAAATGAATAAAATGACTCAGATTAAACATCACCTGACTAACCAACTTTTGATTGGATACTCCGCCGGTATGCTGCCCGAAGCATTTAACCTGGTGGTGGCTACACATTTATCTATGTGCGACACCTGCCGCGTGGCAGCACAAGCGTATGAAGCCATCGGCGGATCGATTTTGGATGCAGAGGCCCAGGCTCCTGTGAATGAGGATTCACTCGCAAGTACACTGGCTATAATTTCAAAAGGTCCAATAGCTACAAAGCCTGCAGTAAATATGGATCTCCCAAATCCTTTGGGGTCCTATATTGGTGGCAATCTTCGAGATGTTAAATGGCGGGCTGTTGGAATGGGAGTTCGCCAGGCAGTTTTGAAAACTTCAAAATCTGCAACTGCAAGATTATTATTTATTCCTGCAGGGGCCGCTGTGCCTGACCATGGGCATCGTGGAACAGAACTGACTTTAGTACTTAAAGGTGCCTTTCGGGACGAAACTGCACTATTTTCTGCAGGTGACGTAGAAGTGGCAAATGAAGACCTGAACCACACACCTATAGCCGAAATTGGGGAAGATTGTATCTGCCTAGCGGCTACAGATGCGCCATTACGTTTTAACTCTTGGATTCCACGGATGGCGCAGCCATTTTTGCGGATCTAAAGTCCTTCGCTAACCATTCTGGGCTAGGACTTAGTTATCGGTACCACATTTTCAGCTGCCTCAATCTCTTCAAAGTCAAAATTATCAAGCTTATGAGCACGTTTGCCCGCCCGTTCGGCAGCTGTGGTAATACCTTCGATATCTTTACGGGCCTGAGTAAAATGTGTATTCAGTTTATCAACTCGGTCCACTACCAACTCTACATCACGATGGAGTAAGCGTAGAGCAGTTCTAATTGCACCAGCTTGTTCCCGCATGCGAGCATCTTTCAATATTGCCCGCATGGTGTTCAACGTGGCCATACAAGTAGTTGGCGACACAATCCAAACACGAGCCTCGAATCCATCGCGTACCAACTCTGGGAAATTTGAGTGTAATTCTGCATAAACAGCCTCAGACGGCAAAAACATCAGAGCGCCATCGGCAGTTTCACCATCAAGAATATATTTTTCTGAGATGGCTTTGATATGCGCCTTCACACTGGTGCGCATGAATTTAGCAGCTTCATTCACCTCCCAATCTGTCTTTGCATTACGAAGGGCCTCATAGGCCTCAAGCGGGAATTTACTATCAATCACAATTGGGCCCGGAGGGTTAGGCAAGTGGATCAAACAATCAGCTCGTTTACCATTCGACAGCGTTACCTGCCAAGCATATGCGTCTGACGGCAAGGCTTTGCTAACAATTTCTTGGAGCTGAATCTCACCAAAGGCCCCTCGTGTTTGTTTATTTGAGAGAATATCTTGTAAACTCAACACGTCACCAGACAGCTTTTGAATATTGTCCTGAGCCTTATCAATAGTAACTAATCTTTGCTGCAACTCACCCAAAGACGAAGCAGTACTCTTAGCACTTGAATTGAGGTTTAAAGTCATTTGCTCTTGCACTGCGGCAAGCCTAGCCTCCATCAGCTTGATCATATTACTTTGCTGGGCAGCTTGCGCTTCAGAGACGTGGGTCAATCCACCAGCCAATTGCTGTTGACCATCACCAATGGTCTGAACCCTTTGGTTTAAGTACTCCATTTGGCTAGTCAAAGGCGCCGTTGCATGTGCTGAACGTCCAGCAGCCCGCGCCACTACAAGCAGCAAAATAACTACCAAAAAGGCTACTGCTACGGCACCCACCAATAGCATCAAAATAATATTAGGTGTCAGTATCATGTGCGTCCAAACAGTTTTTCAATATCAGCTAATGCCAGGCTCACATAGGTAGGGCGACCGTGGTTGCATTGCCCAGAGTGGGGGGTTGCCTCCATCTCACGCAGAAGAGAATTCATCTCATCAGCCTGCATCCGCCGACCGGCTCTCACTGAGCCATGGCAAGCCACCCGGCTCAAAATGGCATCAAGCTTAGAACCTAAACTTTGTGATGATCCACTGTCAGAGAGTTCATCCACAATATCGAGTACCAATCGGTTTACATCCACATTCCCCAAAATTGCCGGCACCGCCTGCACTGCCACAGCTCCTTGACCAAAAGGTTCAATACTCAAACCCAATTTAGTTAGGCTTTCACTTTCCTCCAACAACAGGGCCATGTCGCCATTTGACAGGCTAATCACTTCTGGAATTAACAGTGCTTGCGACTGCACACAGGAACTAGCAAATTGAGCTTTTAATTTTTCATAAACAAGCCGCTCATGAGCGGCATGTGCATCCACAATCACCAAGCCACTTTCAGTTTGCGACAGAATATAATTTTCATGCAACTGCGCTCGAGCGGCGCCCAGAGGTTTGTGTTGCGCTGCAACCTGTGGCAGCTCTTCAACCCGCGCTGAGGGTTGCTCCTCAAACATGCTATCAGTTTCTGCCAGTCCTAAATATCTTGCGGCATGGTGTGGCCTGTCCGTTTGATAAACACGTGGCTGGTGTTGCGTGGTAAAAGCTCCCAAGGCAGCATCCGACACGGTCGTTGAAGCACGATGTCCCGCTTCAGCTAACGCGTGCCGCAAACCAGATACAATCAATCCACGCACTATCGCAGGCTCACGAAACCGCACCTCAGATTTAGCAGGGTGCACATTAACATCTACACGAGTAGAATCACATTCCACAAAAAGCGCAACAGCGGGGTGGCGGTCCCGAGACAAAAAGTCAGAGTAGGCGCCGCGCAAAGCACCAAGTAAAAGCTTGTCACGCACAGGGCGGCCATTTACAAAAATAAACTGGGCTACAGCAGCCCCGCGCGAGTAGGTTGGAAGACCCGCAAATCCCGTTAAACTCACGTCTTCACGTTCAGCATCCACCGCAATAGCATTCTCAACAAAATCACGACCCATCAACTGGCCCAATCGGCCACGCAGTGCAGAAAACATGTCCCCCTGCTCAGCTTGCACTTGAAAGACAATCCGATCAGAACCAGTATCGCGTAAAGAAAAAGCAATTGCAGGCGCCGCCATAGCTAGGCGCCGCACAACATCAGAAATAGCCTGCGCCTCAGCACGGTCTGAACGTAGAAATTTTAATCGTGCTGGTGTTGCATAAAAAAGATTGCGCAGGGTCACACGCGTACCCGGCTGCATCGCAACAGGCCGCACAGTGCTTAACTTACCGCCATTAACTTGTAGTTCCGAACCAATCCCTTTCATAGTTCGGCTCATAAGTGTAAGCTTTCCCACCGCGCCAAGAGACGGTAAAGCCTCACCGCGGAAACCAAAACTCTGAATGTTCAACAGGTCTGAGCCATCAATCTTGCTCGTAGCATGGCGTGACATCGCCAAAAGCAAATCATCAGCCGCAATTCCACAGCCGTTATCAGTTACCTGAATAATAGTTTTACCCCCATCAGCATATTCCACCTCAATACGAGTCGCTCCTGCATCAATAGCATTTTCAACCAATTCCTTTATTGCAGAAGCAGGACGTTCCACCACTTCGCCTGCCGCAATCTGATTGATCGCAGTCTCATTTAATTGCCTTATAACAGGCTGAAATTGGCTTATGTTGGGGTTTGGCTTAATCATACTACAAAACATAGCATGCTCTCATCCGATTCTACTACTCTTCGTTCAGACCTTTTGGCTGGCCTACTACCACAAAATGCAGAGCCTCCGGCTGCAGTAATTCAGCCGCCACTCTGTTGATTTGAGTTAACGTCACAGCATTAATCTGATCATTGCGGGTATTGATATAATCGGTACTTAAACCCTGACGCTGCATCCCAACCAAAATATTTGCAATCTTCGCGTTTCCATCAAACCGCAGGGGATAAGCGCCTGTGAGGTAGGTCTGCGCATCAATCAACTCAGTCTGAGACACTCCATGCTGCGCCATTTTAATCCATTCGTTACGAATTACTTCAATCGCAGAGCCAATACGGTCATTGGCACTCGCCACCTGCCCCATCAGCATGTTCGCCTCTTCCTTGCCAACCAAGAACGACGAAACCCCATAAGTAAGTCCACGTTTTTCACGCACTTCTGTAGAGAGACGGCTTTCAACGCCCCGTCCACCCAAAATAGTATTGAGCACATAGGCTGCAAAGAAATCTGGGTCATCACGGTCAATCCCAGCGTGGCCAAATAAGGCAACCGATTGCGGAGTAGGCAAATTAACGACCGTCAATCCACCCTTTGTTGCGAATTCCACAGGTGCAGTTTTAAGGCTAAGACCAGCAGGAAGGTCCCCCAATAAATCATCAAGTAGGGGTCCTAGTTCACCCTCTGAAATATCGCCCACAGCCGATACAAACAGGTTGTCACGCACAAATAGCATTTGACGTACCGCGATAATATCGTCGCGCGTTATAGCTGCAATTGAAGATAGTGTACCCTCACGCGGTGTGCCATAAGGATGGTCGCCAAACGCAATTTGGGCCCACGTAGAGCTAGCGACAGAGTCAGGGTCCTGCGCATTCGATGCCAAAATCGACAGTACTTGTGTACGCACTCGCTCGATGGCCTCCGAATCAAATCTGGGTTGAGTCAAAGCCATTTTTAGAAGCGCCAAGCTTTCCTCACGGTTTTCGGTCAAAAACCGGATTGAAATTACAACCGTATCATCATAAACATTAAAGCTGAATGAAGCAGCAAGAGCCTCCTGCGCAGCGGCAAAGGCTTGAGCATTCATAGTACCCGAGCCCTCTTCAAGCAGACCCATCATCAAGTAGGCTGCCCCACGTTTATCGGCCGGATCCAGCGCAGCCCCACCAGAAAACATAATTTCCAACGCAGTGAAGGGAATAGTAGGTTCATCTACCAACCAAGCCGCAATACCCCCCGGGCTAGTTAAAGTTTTAATTTTAACTTCAGCCTGCACCAATCCAGCCGATAGAATAAATAATGCTACTAGAATACGGATCATTCGGATTCTCCCTTCGGGCTCATCAACCAGCCAGTCACGGAAGCTTTTTGGTCAAAGACCAAGCGTGCTGCCGCCATAACTTCATCCGTGGTGACCGCTTGTAGTACTCGAGGCCAATCCTGCACATCTGAAATTGTTAAGCCTTGGGTCAAAGCCGCGCCATAGCGATTGGCAATACCCTGGACATTATCCATTGCATAAACCTCACTTGCACGCATTCGCAGTTTAATCCGCTCAAAAGTCTCAAGATCAATTCCCGTTCTCATAAATCCAGATATTGCCAAATCCATAGCATCCTCAATCTGCTGCAAACTGACATCCGGCACGGGTACGGCTATTAGTCCAAATGTTGTTTCATCTAGAGAAGTTCCACTATAGTGAGCGCCTGTATAAATCGCCTGCTGTGTGTCAAATTGCAGCTCTTTTCCTAAAATTGAGGTAGCAGCAGACCCCCCAAGAATTTCAGCTAAATAAACCAGTGCCGCCGCAATTTTTTGATCTTTGCTATTTCGTTCCGGTGCCAAGTAAGTGCGGCTCACATATGGCTGTGCAACACGTTTATCATAATAGGTCATGCGGCGAGCTGAACGGTGTGGGGGTTCTTGTGTACGCTGACGCGTTTTGACTAAAGTGTTGGCAGGGATCGATCCATAGTATTGCTTTGCTAAAGTCTTAACCTGCTCTGGTGCCACATCACCAGCTACCACTAAAATTGCATTATTAGGCGCATAATGCAGCTTGTAGAAAGCAACAGCATCATCAAGGTTCAGCTTTACCAGTTCATGCATCCAGCCAATGACCGGAACGCCATAATTATGATTCATATAAAGTGCCGCTTGTTTTTGCTCATTAAACAAAGCGCCAGGCGTACTCTCTGTACGCTGATTACGCTCTTCAATCACAACATCGCGCTCTGTTTCAATATCATCCACAGATATCTGCAAACCAGTCATCCGATCCGCTTCCATTTTCATAACCAATTCAAGCCGGTCTGCCGCCACACGCTGATAATACCCGGTATAATCTTGGTTAGTAAAAGCATTGTCAGAGCCACCGTTAGCCGCAACCGTATCCGAAAGCTCACCGGAGGCTAGATTTTTAGTTTTCTT
>JAVLEV010000005.1:17243-22378 GCA_031920365.1 Planktomarina sp.
AAAAATCGCTATATCAGCAACATTGAATGAATAAGGGTTTCGAATTCCACAGCATGTCATATTTAAGAAATCAGCAACACCGCCATAAAAAATGCGATCCAAAGAATTTCCCAATGCCCCACCAATCACCAACCCTGCAGCAATCAATGCAATTGGCTCTTGTTCTTGACGCATCCAATATCCAACAAACACACACACCACCAAAGCTACAGCGATCAACACCCAGCGCACGAGGTCACCCTGATCTGCAAAAAGACCAAAATTAATACCAGTATTCCAAGCCATATGGAAATGGATGAAGCCTGGCAAAATATCAATCTGCCCTTTAGAAATTAAATCCATCCAAAAAACGATTATTATTTTCGTGATCTGGTCTAATATTAAAGTGAGCACTGCGGCCCAAACTAAAATTTTATTCATGCTAATGCTTAAAATGCCTCATTCCAGTGAATACCATTGCAAGGCCAGCCAAATCTGCCGCTGCTATCACCTCATCATCTCGCATCGAACCTCCTGGTTGAATTAGCGCAGTAGCCCCAGCCTCCGCCGCTGTAATAAGGCCATCAGCAAAAGGAAAAAAAGCATCTGAAGCTACAACTGATCCATGGGTCAGCGGCGCATCAAGGCCCAGAACTTCAGCCATATCTTGGGCCTTTTGAGCTGCAATTCGAGTGCTATCAACACGGCTCATTTGTCCAGCGCCTATGCCAACAGTTGCGCCATCTTTTACATAGACAATCGCGTTGGATTTAACATGTTTTGCAACCTTCCAGGCAAACAGCATGTCTCGAAGTTCTTCCGGGCTTGGGGCGCGTTTGGTTACAACTTTAAAATTGCTAGGCAATACCTGCCCCACATCTTTTTGTTGAACCAAATATCCCCCAGACACTTGTCGGATAGTTTGACTTGCAGCGTTAACATCCGGCAAAGTGCCCATCGTCAGAAGGCGTAAGTTTTTCTTTTTTGCAAAAATTTGGCGCGCATTTTTATCTGCATCGGGGGCAATCACCACTTCAGTAAAAATCTTACAAATTTCTGTAGCCGTGGGCCCATCCAGTGTCTGGTTTAACGCAATGATGCCACCAAAGGCGCTGGTTTGGTCGCACTGAAAGGCCGCCTGATAGGCTTCAACCAAACTAGTTGCTTGGCTAACTCCACAAGGATTGGCATGTTTAACGATCACACAGGCAGGGCCATTAGCTGGATCAAATTCCGCCACTAGCTCAACTGCCGCATCAGTGTCATTGATGTTGTTGTAAGACAACTCCTTGCCCTGATGCTGCATTGCAGTTGCAATTCCTGGCCGTGCCTGTCCATCGGTGTAAAAGGCCGCTGACTGATGCGGGTTTTCACCATAGCGAAGGGTTTGGACCAAAGTGCCAGCAACCACTTTGCGACGTGGGATTACATTTAGAGTTTTTGCCATCCAGTTTGAGACAGCAGCGTCATATGCGGCGGTACGTGCATAGGCGTTCAACGCCAGATTTTGCCGAAAGCTATAGGTTGTGGCACCTTTATTTTTGTTCAGCTCATCCAATAGTGCAGCATAATCCTGCGTGTCAGTAACGACGGTCACAAACTTATGGTTTTTTGCGGCAGCACGTATCATCGCAGGCCCACCAATATCTATGTTTTCAATTGCAGTGTTATAATCTGCGCCTTTGGCAACAGTTTCCTCAAATGGGTAAAGGTTCACTACCAGTAAATCGATCCCCACAATGCCGTGCTCTTCCATTGCTGCAATGTGCTGTGGATTATCGCGCAATGCAAGCAAACCGCCATGCACATTTGGGTGAAGAGTTTTAACGCGCCCGTCCATCATCTCTGGGAAACCCGTCACAGAGGACACATCAACCACTATAAGTCCCGCTGCACGCAAAGCTTTGGCAGACCCACCAGTAGACAACAATTCAACTCCACGGTCAGCAAGCGCTCGTCCCAGTTTCAGCAAATCGGTTTTGTCAGATACGGAAATTAGTGCACGTTTGAGGTCAACAAGCTCTATCATTAGTAAATCCTATTGGATCGCCACAAATCATCGAGTGACTTATTAAGCCGCCTTTTGCGGGTTTTCAGTTGCTTTGGCCAGTGACCAACGGACGCGGGTAGTAATTTCTTTAATATTACCGCTCAAAATAATTTGGGCGGTGGGCCGCGGGTTTAGACAGCCTTCTTCAAAATACACGCTATCTGCCAATGAAAGCTGATTTGCTCCATGATGACGAAACACCCACACGTCGCCATTTACGAGAGCCAATGACACGGCGTCGCCGTCAAACTCTAAATTAGGCACTACATCGGGATGCAAATGGAAGCGAACGGCGTACTGCAGTCTATCTAATGATCTTGCGTAAACGGACTTAAAACGCTTTGCATTTTCTCCATCTGGCGCGTGAAGCTCATCTTCACCAACCAAACCCTTACCATCCACGGGCAGATCCAACGTACGGGCATGATACAATCCATGGCTGGTTTGATAGCCACTATGGTTAACCTGTAATCGGACACCATCGAAGGCCTGCGTTTTTTGAACCGTTACTATCTTAGGCGTATTTTTTAACGCTTGAAAAGTACCTTTTTTTGCAGTCGAAAACCGTGATGATGACTGGCCGTCAATGCCCATTGTCGCATGAGATGCAGTGCTGCGACTGGCGATGTGCCAGTCATCACCGAAGCTTAATCCAGAGCCACAATTTACAATTAACCGGTTGCGCCCCACCGACAACTCAAATGCGCCAGTTGACGCGTGGGCGCTAAACCTTGCTGGCCCTAGGGGCGGGGTAGCTACATCCATAATTAAACTAGTGGCCCCAGCATTTAGGCGCGCAAATCCCATTGCCCTATCTCGAGGTACAGATGGACGGACCCCAGAAATTGCCAACGCCTGATCTAGGATATATTCACTGCCCTGTCCGCCGCCATGAAACCGTGCCAATGTACCGTCACCATGGCGCAGACAACGCAATACTGGTGCGATGTGCGCAATTTTATCAGCCAAAACCTTTGGAATTGCTGTCTTACTCATATCCAGAGTTTGTTTGACCCATGTAAGCAGGCTAAAGATGTCCAAAAGCTCTTCTGGGTTGCGCGAGTTTATACCACCCTCGGTATCAATTTGGGTTTGGCATTCCAGCACAAGTGCACGTAACGCTGGCTCTAGTAGCTGCCCCATACCTGCCAAAAATTGCGTGGCACAAACAAGGCCACATAGGGCTTCAAATCGTGCATGACCTGACGGAGCCTGACGCCAAGATCGCATCAATAATAGAGTTTGGAGGGCCATCGAGTGGCAAATAATAGACTTTTTTGATTTTGAGAGTTGATTCAAAAAAAATGAAGAGTGGTTGATCCAGCGGATCAACCGGCGCCCAGTAAGATTAGCGCTCCACCCCGGGCCTTTGCCCATACCAAACCCAGAGATCCAATCAAGCAACCAAACTTGTGCTTTAGCTTTAGCAACTGGATTACCAAAAGCAGCCAAATCATCCAGCCATCGAAAGCCATGCAACTCAGCCGCAAAAAAATCTGATGGCGGTGACAGGCTCCAGATTGAGCCATCACCAATTTCCATGATATCACCAGTTATCGAGACATGCCCTGAAACGAGCTGCTGACCGCGCTCAAAAGATCCAATTGTTCGAGGCTCTGGTACACTGACCAAGCCAATAACGGGCTTTGACCAAACCGCCCGGCGCAAATGCCATCGGTATTTTAATTGGGCTATCAGAGACAACCGATGTGGACGTTTTTTCACAGCAGTAAGCGACCTTAAATTGTCACAATTTCACTTAATTTATAGGCCTAAATTGGCCTTGTTGTCACCCCAGTAAATGCTAAGAGGCGCGGTTCATCCGAATAATATAAAACCCATCCATGCCACCAAGCTCACCCCAGTAATCTGGCCGCAGGCGATACCCGCCTTCATCACTGCGCCATTCAGCCTGCATCCCTTCCGGAACGGAGGTATCAACTACAAAGTCCTTTTGAGCGTTTAAGAAGTTTTCAGCATGAACTTCCCCCTCATCAGGAATCAGAGAACAAGTGCAAAACACTAAGCGCCCCCCAGGCTTTACGCGCCGTGCTGCCGCAGCCAACATCTCAGCCTGCAGGCCGATCAGCTCAGTAATACCAGTACCATCTTTCGCAAAAGGTAAATCGGGGTGGCGACGGATTGTTCCCGTTGCTGAGCATGGTGCATCAAGTAATACGGCGTCAAACTGACGGTCGTCTTGCCAATCTAAAACATTGGCTACCACTAAATCAGCTTCCAATTTCGTGCGCGACAGATTTTCAGCGACCCGCTCCATACGTTTGGACGAAATATCAAGTGACGTAACTACTGCGCCGGACAAAGCCATTTGCATAGTTTTACCACCAGGCGCAGCGCAAACATCCAAAACTGTTTCACCAGCCTGCAGCGCAAGCCAAGAAGCGGGCCAAGAAGCCGCAGCGTCCTGGACCCACCATTTACCATCTTCAAAACCAGGAAGGACAGAAATTTGCCCCATATCATTTAAGCGCACAGAGCCGTTAGGTAGGACAGTTCCACTCAGCTTTTCAGCCCATTCCTGCGGATAGGCACTGACGGTCAAATCAACCGGCGCACCACGCATGTGAGCCGTTTCCATAGCCATAACCGTACCGTTGCCATAGGCTTCCCGCAAGGGATTACGTAGCCATTTCGGCATCATCTGCACCGGAGATTTATCCCACTTCCCAGAAACATCAGCAACAGCTTTACGTAAAACAGCGTTGATTAAACCCTTGTAGGGTCGAGTTTGACCAGTAGAGCCACAAATGGAAACTAGGTCATTAACAACTGCATGCGCCGGAGCACCGAGACCTACAACTTCAACCACACCCAAACGTAATATATTTAACACCTCAACAGCCGGCAACTTTGTCAAATGGGGCCTTAAAGCACGATCTGCCCGGCCAACGTGACGCAAAGTATGGGTGGCCAAGCGCTGAGTGCGCGCACGGTCCTCGGGAGCTAAAGCTTTAAAATCTTCAGTTTGCATCATTTCAGAGAGCTGTTTTTGATCAGTCATTATCCCATTTAGAATACGTATTGCCGCTAAGCGTGCGACATTCAAAACAAGCCGTTTTTCCGTCTTGCCAGCCAAAGAAATTCC
>JAVLEV010000005.1:22478-33163 GCA_031920365.1 Planktomarina sp.
AGCGTGCGACATTCAAAACAAGCCGTTTTTCCGTCTTGCCAGCCAAAGAAATTCCGGGGCGACCTGAGTTTTGCGGGGGGCGGGGCATATGCTATCCTTGCGATCTGATAAAAGCGGCGTATATCAGTCCTATGACAGAAAACAAGAAACTCGATCTCAAAGCAGCAGCAGCACGCGCACTTGCAGAAGCTGCTGCCCGCAAAAAAGCCGACCAAACCAAAGAGTTTCCCCGTGAATTAGGTGGCAGGGATGGTCCCGAACCTGTCCGTTTCGGCGACTGGGAACGTAGAGGCATTGCTGTTGATTTCTGACCACGCCTTAAATGATGCTTTTATTTAAGTGAAAACTTAGCACTGGGACCTATCCCACGATCACTGGTGAATACCATTTTTTTATAGTCTATGGTCACAGCTTGACAATTTTTTCCCAAATCTCGACTGCCCCAAATTAAAGTACGGCAAAAGTATCCATCTTGCCACTCCCAAAGTCCACTGATCGTCCGCCCCATTCCCTTGCCTTGAATTGTGCCATCCTCATTGACGTGCAAGCGTATGCCAAACAAGGACAAAGCAAGTGTTTTGCCCAAAACTAAATCTAAAAATTCCACACGGTCTGAAATTCTTTCTTTTGCAAACGTTGACGATGCAAATAGAACCAGCAGTAATGACAAAAAAAAGCTTCGCATATTTTTCCTAGCAAGTGGGTTTCAAAAAAGTGTACGCTACACATTTAAATTTGGATTAAAGCCCCAAAACATCCATCATGTCGTAATGTCCTGGCTTTTGGCTTTGCCCCCATAAAGCAGCTTTCAATGCACCACGGGCAAATATCGCACGATCTGTTGCAATATGACGCAAAATTATTCGTTCACCTGCGGCGGCAAATAGTACGTCATGCTCCCCTACGATATCACCTCCCCGAATCGCCGAGAACCCAATATCGCCACGCCGCCGTGCGCCTGTATTGCCATCGCGGCCACCCTCGCGCACTTTGGCGAGATCTACTCCACGCCCAGCTGCCGCAGCTTCTCCCAACATTAAAGCTGTACCAGAAGGGGCGTCTACTTTATGGTTATGGTGCGCCTCAATAATTTCTATATCAAAATCAGTATCCAACGCGGCGGCTACTTTAGCAGTTAATTTTGTAAGTAGATTCACACCCAAAGACATATTCCCAGCTCTAACAATGACAGCATGGCGACTTGCGGGCTCCAATTGTGAAATCTCCAGTTCACTCATGCCAGTCGTCCCAATTACATGCACAGCGCGGGCCTGAGCAGCCAATGCAGCAAACTCAAGTGTTGCTACTGGCGAAGTGAAATCAATCACAGCCTGGGAAACAGCAAATGCATCCAAAGGGTCATCAGTGACAATTATGCCATTGGCCTGCCCGCCCAAAGCCACGCCCACATCAAGGCCAACCCAAGGGTGCCCTACCCGTTCAACAGCGCCCACTAGTCGCGCACGGTCACTGTCTAAAACTGTTTTGAGCAACATATGCCCCATGCGCCCAGATGCGCCTGTAATCGTTATTCCTGGGATTTCAGCCATGATGTTCTCCTCTTATACGTATTTGGCGGAAAGTTTTGCCACTTGCAAACCTATTGGCACAGGGCCTATGTCCCAAAGATGGCAAAAAACAGATCATACCAAAAAGTAGGCCCGTCTCAACGGCAGCTCAAAGTGGGTGAAGTTATACGGCGCACTCTATCAGAAATTTTGGCTAGGGGAGAAATTCACGATGCAGAACTGAACAGAATTTCGATCACCATATCGGAAGTCACTACTTCCCCAGACCTTCAAATTGCAACGGTCTACGTAATGCCCTTGGGCGGCAATTTATATAATGAAACTATCGCAGCATTAGCCAGGAACAAGGGTCAAATGCGTAGCATGATTGGGCGCAAGGCTGGGCTTAAATATGCACCTGATTTGAGGTTTCGCATAGACGAAACATTTGACCGAATGGAAAGTACGCGCCAATTATTTGAACGTGAAGAAGTGCGGCGAGATCTTGAAGTCACCACTAGTCCCGAGCCAGGTACCACTTCTGACATAGATTGACGGGCAAAAAAAGTGGCGCTAGTGCAGCTGCCTGTAAATAAAGAGAGTATAATGGGACGCACACGTAAAGGCCGCGATATTTCTGGTTGGTTGATAATTGACAAACCTGCAGGCCTAACTAGCACTGCCGTCGTCAATAAAATCCGGTGGGCCTTTGACGCCAAAAAAGCCGGCCATGCTGGTACGCTTGACCCTGAGGCAACCGGACTTCTCGCTGTAGCATTAGGCGAGGCAACAAAAACCATTCCTTACATAACCGATGCAACCAAGGCATATGAGTTCACTGTGAACCTAGGCTCTGCCACCAATACCGATGACGCTGACGGCGAAGTCATCACAACCTCTAGCCATCGCCCGAGCGATGCTGAAATTGTACAAGGTCTGCAAGGCTTTCTAGGTGAGATCATGCAAGTACCGCCACAATTCTCAGCTGTAAAAATCAACGGCCAGCGCGCTTACAAATTAGCGCGCGCAGGTGAAGAGATTGAGATCGCTGCCCGTCCACTGTTGGTGGAAGAACTGATCTTAGCTGACAGACCAACGCTAGACACTGCCGTTCTCGAAATGACATGTGGCAAGGGTGGCTATGTGCGAGCAATTGCGCGTGATCTGGGAGAAAAATTAGGGTGCTATGGCCATGTGGCAAATCTGCGCCGCATATGGTCGGGACCGTTTGACCTTGAACACGCAGTAACGCTAGAGCAGATCGAACAATTCGCCAAAACATCAGATATTGACCAGTTCTTACGCCCCCTAGAAGTAGGTCTCACTGACTTACCGCAGGGCACCACTAATGCAGAAGGGGCTGCCAAACTACGTAATGGCAACCCAGCGATTTGCTTCACAAAGGCTGAATATGGCGATGAGATTTGGGTAAGCCATGAGGGCAAAGCGCAAGCAATTGGCCGATATAAATCGGGCGAGATACATCCTACGCGAGTACTCTTGCAAACAAAACACTAATGACAAAACGCCTCTTGATCTCCGATGACCAATCACCCATCCTACGGCGTGATTACTAGATCCCATACCAAAGGAGATGCAGCCAGCGTGGCGGTCTACTCCGATTGCGAGCGGTATCGCTACGACTTAACTAGAATTTGGGATCAGAGCGCTGGGCGGGTGACCTTTGTAATGCTTAACCCCTCAACGGCGACAGAGGTACAAAATGACCCCACGGTGGAACGTTGCGAACGGCGAGCTCGCACCCTGGGCTTTGGCGGCTTTCGAGTAACTAATATTTTTGCTTGGCGCGATACCGATCCAAAGAAAATGCGGCTAGCAAAGGCACCTATCGGCCCCGAAAACGATGCCGCCATTAAAGATGCCTGCGCTTGGTCCCACAAGGTGATCGCCGCTTGGGGCAACCACGGTGCATATCTTGAACGCGGTGCAGAGGTGGCAAAAGTTTTGCATCAGTCTGGCAGGCCTATTTTACATTTAGGGCTATCAAAACAGGGCCACCCCAAACACCCATTGTATATAGCCTACAGCCAAAAACCGGAGACTTGGATATGATTGCGGGCTTTAAGAAATCAATTCAGCAGTGCAATGGAGTTGATATCGCGGTGCATCGAGCGGGCAAGGGAACGCCTTTGTTGCTCCTTCATGGCTATCCACAAAATCATATGTGCTGGGAGAAGGTAGCCCCCATCTTGGCGCAGACCCATGATGTAATCGTCCCAGACTTGCGGGGTTACGGCGACAGTAGCGCCCCTGCTAATGATGCGCATAATACCATTTATTCCAAACGAACAATGGCGCAGGATATGGCAGATTTGCTCACAGCATTGGAAATCCCTAGCACCAATGTTCTCGGCCATGATCGGGGTGCACGAGTATCTTACCGCTTGGCCTTGGATCATCCCAAGCGCGTCAGAAAACTGGGCATCATCGAAATTGTCCCAACTGGAGATTTTTGGGCCAGTTGGAATGCCGATCTGGCCATGGCGGCTTATCATTGGACTTTTTTGGCGCAGCCTGCTCCCATGCCTGAGCGCATGATTAGTGCGGACCCTGACAGCTATACCGACTGGACACTGACACAATGGACCCTACGCCAAACGCTTGAGACTTTCTCACCTGAAGCCTTAGAAAGCTATCGCGCGCAAGCTCGAGACCCTGCACGAGTCCATGCAATGTGCTCAGATTACCGCGCAGGGGCCAGCTTTGATCGGGCCTTGGATCTGAAAGATAAAGCTAACGAAAAGCGCATCACATCACCAATCCGTTTTTTATATGGTGCGCACGGATTTCCCGCTAAAAGTGGAAATGCTGAAGAACTATGGCGGAGCTGGGCGGCGGATGTGGAAGCCAGTGTCTGCGAGTCAGGTCACTTTGTGATGGAAGAGAACCACCAAGCCGTACTAGACGCTTTTTTACCGTTCTTTGAAGCAACACAGCCTTTATCATGCCAGTAATAACCCTCTTTCCTTTTTAGCTGAAGTTTTCTATACGCGACCAATACTCAGTTTCTGATTGATAACTCCACGGGCCTTGCTGGACGACATCCCGGCCTGCGCCATAACCCTTAACCTTTTGAAGGAGACCCCGATGTCGATTACAGCTGAAGAAAAAGCACGGCTCATGAAAGAATTTGCAACCACCAAGGATGATACTGGTTCGCCTGAGGTCCAAGTTGCAATCCTGTCGTCGCGTATCGCGACGTTGACCGAACACTTTAAAATCCATAAGAAAGACAACCACGGCCGTCGTGGTTTGTTGAAAATGGTAGCTACGCGTCGAAAGCTCTTAGATTATGCCCGCGCCAAAGACGAAGCACGTTACCAAGGCTTGATCAAACGTTTGGGTCTGCGCCGCTAATCGCCCCCAAAACTGAAGAAATCAAAGCCGCAACCCTCGGGCTGCGGCTTTTTTGTATCTAAAATTTGAGACGCCCTACCTAATTCGAACTTTTTTAAATTTCTAAAAAATCTAGATAACTCCACAAATAACTTTGAAAATAAAATTATGAACTTGCACAGTCCTTCTAGTAATTTAGCTTCTGCAGCTGTTCTCATCTCAGCATCAGTTTGGGGCCTGTATTGGATCCCACTGCGGTACCTTAAAAGCTTAGGCGTGGCTGAGGCTTGGACCGTTGCACTAATTAATATGCCTGCGGCCATCGCCATCGGTGTGATCTTTATTTTTCAATTCAAAGCACAGCGCCCACATCTACGGCACGGATTAATAATTGGCGTTTTCATGGGCTTGACCGTTGCAATGTTCACCATTGGGTTAGTTTATTCCTCTGTAGTGCGGGTCACGTTGCTGTTTTACCTCACGCCAGTTTGGTCAACAATGATTGGAGTTTATTGGCTCAGAGAGCCCGTAACCCGTGGCCGTTGGCTGGCCATAGGGATCGGTCTTTTGGGTTTGCTCTTTCTAATGTCGCAGGGTGATAGGCAAGTACCGCTGAATATTGGTGATCTCTATGGCTTTGTATCCGGCATAACTTGGGCCATTGGCGGGGCTATGATCAAGCGTTATGGCGAAGTTCCCATGCCGACTTTATTGTTTTTTCAATTTCTCTTGGCCTCTGTGTTTGCCTGGCTCCTAGGTGCCGCCGCCGGCCTTGCTCCGACCCCAAGTCTTATGTTTTTGTTGCAAGTTGCTCCAGCATCCGTGGCTATTTCAATCGGCCTAATATTACCGTCAATTTTAATCATGTTTTGGGCCCAGAAATTTCTATTTCCCGGCCGAGTTGGTTTGCTCATGATTACAGAAGTTTTGGTCGCTACACTCACAGCTAGCCTATTTTTGCCAAATGAGGCCATGGGGCTGATCGAGTGGATTGGGGCAACCTTAATTGTTGGGGCTTGTTTTGTGGAAATCTTGGTGCACTCGGTGGAGACTTAAGCCCAACCAAAAACTAGATTTTTTCTGCTAAATTATAGCCCCCCTTTCCCCACAGTGATTCTTCATGTAAACGCCCGGTATCTGAAACGTGGTGCGAGGATCCCAGCGCCCGAAAATAAGATACCGGGGTCGGCGGCAATGGGGCCGCCATGTGACTGGCCAATGGGCCATTTAGGAAAAAAAATGTTTACAGAAACAAAAAAATCCATGCAGTGGGGTGAAGAAACTCTCACTCTGGAAACTGGTAAGGTTGCGCGTCAGGCTGATGGCTCTGTCATCGCCACTTTAGGCGAAACCTCGGTAATGGCGAACGTAACTTTTGCCAAGCACCAAAAACCTGGTCAAGACTTCTTTCCTTTGACCGTTCATTATAACGAAAAATACTATGCCGCTGGTAAAATCCCAGGCGGCTTTTTCAAACGTGAAGCACGTCCAACAGAAAAAGAGACACTGACATCACGCTTGATAGATCGGCCAATCCGGCCGTTGTTTGTGCCTGGCTTCAAAAACGAAGTTTTGGTCATCTGTACTGTCTTGTCGCACGATCTAGTCAATGATCCAGATATGGTTGCAATGATTGCAGCCTCTGCCGCTCTGACAATTTCCGGCGCGCCATTCATGGGCCCAATTGCAGCCGCACGTGTCGGCTTTGTGGACGGCGCATATGTTCTCAATCCAACGATTGATGACATGCACAATCTCCGCTTGAGTCCAGAACAGCGTTTAGATCTAGTAGTAGCCGGCACCAAAGACGCCGTAATGATGGTTGAATCCGAAGCTTATGAGCTGACAGAAGACGAAATTCTAGGCGCTGTTGCGTTTGCCCATGAGCAAATTCAACCTGTGATCGACCTGATTGTCGATCTGGCCGAAGATTGCGCAAAAGAGCCGTTCAACTACCAAGCTCCAGATTATGCAGATCTGTTTGCTGCTATATCCACCGCTGGTGATGATGCAATGCGCGCAGCTTACGCTATAACTGACAAGCAAGAGCGGACGTCTGCTGTTAATGCAGTGAAAGACACCATCAAAGCTGGCTTAAACGATGAGCAGCTCGCAGATGAAAACCTGGGCGCTGCGTTGAAGAAACTAGAGTCCAAAGTTCTGCGCGGCGATGTTGTGAAAAACGGCAAGCGAATTGATGGTCGGGCTCTGGACACAGTGCGTGCGATCAACTGCCAAACTGGCCTGTTGCCACGGACCCACGGTTCAGCCTTATTCACCCGTGGTGAAACTCAAGGTCTGGTTGTGACCACATTGGGTACCGGCGATGATGAGCAAATGATCGATGCTTTAAACGGTATGTATAAATCAAACTTCCTGCTGCACTATAACTTCCCTCCCTATTCAGTTGGCGAAGTCGGCCGCTTTGGCCCTCCAGGTCGTCGCGAAATTGGACATGGTAAATTGGCTTGGCGGGCGCTTCAGGCGGTTTTGCCTGCAGCCACTGATTTTCCCTACACCATTCGTTTGGTGTCAGAGATCACTGAATCTAATGGCTCGTCATCCATGGCGTCTGTCTGTGGTGGCTCTTTGTCCATGATGGATGCAGGTGTACCACTAAAGGCACCAGTTGCTGGTGTGGCAATGGGTTTGATCTTAGAAGACGATGGCGAATATGCGGTTCTAACCGACATCTTGGGCGACGAAGATCACCTGGGCGACATGGACTTCAAGGTTGCGGGTACAGAAGCTGGGATTACATCCTTGCAGATGGACATCAAAGTTGCTGGCATTACCCAGGACATTATGAAGAAGGCCTTGGCACAAGCCAAAGCAGGCCGCCTGCATATCTTAAAAGAAATGTCGAAATCAATCACTGGCGCGCAAGAGTTTTCAGTTCACGCCCCACGCATCGAAACAATGAAGGTTCCAACTGATAAAATCCGTGAAGTGATTGGTTCCGGTGGTAAAGTAATTCGTGAAATTGTTGAGTTGTCTGGCGCCAAAGTCGATATCAACGACGAAGGCGTGATCAAAATTGCCAGCCCGAACGCTGATAGCATCAAAAAAGCTTACGACTTGATCTATGCTATAGTGGCTGAGCCAGAAGAAAATGCGATCTACAAAGGTAAAGTTGTCAAAGTTGTTGATTTTGGCGCCTTCGTAAACTTCTTCGGCAAACGTGATGGATTGGTGCATGTTAGCCAAATCGAAAATCGACGCCTGAACCACCCATCTGACGCCCTCAAAGAAGGTCAGGAAGTTTGGGTGAAGCTCTTGGGCTTTGACGATCGCGGTAAGGTGCGTTTGGCTATGAAAATGGTCAACCAAGAAACTGGCGAAGAGATGGCCCCAGAAGAAAACAAAGAAGGCTAAATTACATTGGGTCTTCCCGTATTCTAGTATCAAGAAGCCCCGCTTTGGTGGAGCTTTTTCCATTTGGGGAATAATAACTGTTATGCTTGATAATAAATGAAATCTGAGCATCACATCAAAATAGCTCCACCCAAATTCTGATGCTTGCAGAATTAGCGTTGCGATGACATTCTCAAGAAACTTTATAACTTGCTGGAGGCAGACATGATCGATAAGCGCCAATTTTACATCAACGGCCAATGGGTGAGCCCAGTAAAAGCCAATGATTTTGATATTATAGACCCAAGTACTGAAGATGCTGTTGGGATAATTTCGCTTGGTGGTCAAGACGATACCAATGCAGCGGTTGCAGCGGCCAAAGCGGCCTTTCCTGCCTGGTCGCAAACATCCAAAGAAGAGCGGCTCATGCTGCTGGAAAAATTGCTTGAGGTTTACAAATCACGCCAAGCCGAAATGGCTCAGGCCATCAGCCTCGAGATGGGCGCACCACAAAAGCTGGCACGCAATCAGCAGGTCGGTGCCGGCACATGGCATTTGCAGGGCTTCATCAACGCCTTCCGTGATTTTGAGTTTGATCGCCCTCTTGGCACACAAGCCCCGAATGAACGCACAGTGATGGAGCCTATTGGCGTCACTGCTTTGATCACCCCTTGGAATTGGCCAATGAACCAAATTGTGTTGAAGGCTATACCAGCCATCGCAACCGGCTGCACCATGGTTCTAAAACCATCTGAAATCGCACCACTCTCTGGCTTACTTTTTGCTGAAATGGTGCATGAGGCTGGCTTCCCTGCAGGAGTATTCAATATGGTCAATGGTGATGGCTTGGGTGTGGGCACTCAGCTTTCGATACACCCTGATGTGGACATGGTCAGCTTCACCGGCTCATCCCGCGCAGGCATCGCCATCTCCAAAGCGGCCGCCGATACTTTGAAACGCGTCAGTCTTGAATTGGGCGGCAAGGGGGCAAATATAATCTTCGCCAATGCCCCAGAAGACGCAGTCACTAATGGCGTGGCACGGTGCATGCGCAACTCAGGTCAATCTTGTAACGCTCCCACCCGCATGCTGGTAGAGCGATCACGCTATTCACAGGCACTAGAGCAGGCAGCCGCCGCAGCCAACGCTACTAAAGTGGGCCCTGCATCTGAAGAGGGCAATCACATCGGGCCCGTTGTCAGCCAAATTCAATATGATAAAATTCAGAACCTGATCGAAGTGGGTATCAAAGAGGATGGGGCTACCATAATCGCAGGGGGACTTGGCCGCCCTGAAGGCTTGAACCGTGGCTACTATGTACGCCCGACCATTTTTGCAGATGTAGGCAATGATGCCCGAATAAACCAAGAAGAGATCTTTGGTCCCGTGATGTCCATTATGCCTTTTGATACGGAAGAAGAGGCCATAGCGATTGCCAATGACACCCAGTATGGACTGACCAACTACCTCCAATGTAGTGACCAGGAGCAGCGCCAACGAGTTGCGCGCCAATTGCGTTCAGGCATGGTCGAAACCAACAGCGTAGGCTTTGGCGCGGGCAGCCCTTTTGGTGGCTACAAGCAATCGGGTAATGGCAGGGAAGGTGGATTGTTCGGCCTTCACGAATTCATGGAAATCAAAGCCGTGAGTTGCTGGGAAGACGCGTAAAACGCTAGATGCGGCGTGGAAGCGCGCGCCGCATCTTTGCATGAGTTCGGCCCTTGGAAACATGCAATATGTTGCAGCCAAATATGCTAATCCGTTCTCTAGACAAAGATCTAGACCTGGACTCCGTTTTAAGGTTCTACGACCAGGCGCCAGACTATTGGGAACTTGCCTAGGGGCAAAAACCAGGGCCAGAAAAGGCCATAAGTTTTTTCATAGATACGCCACCAAATTGCGCCCCAGACATATCATTTCGTCTTGAGATTTTTTTGGATGACCGTCTGTCGGGACTGGCGGAATTATCCTTTGGATTTCTAAAAATTGTCGATCTATATCTTGGTTTTATGATTCTTGGTCCATGGGCAAGAAGTTCTGGAATAGGTATAAAATTTCTTGACCGTGTTAAATACCTTGCTCGACAGGCAGGGGGGCATAAACTGTTTCTTGCAGTGTTGAGTATCAACCCCAAAGGGCGTGCCTTCTGGGAGAGACAGGGCTTTTCTGCAACCGGGGTTTGGCGTGCAACTACCATTGGTAATAAAAAATGTAAAAATACATCGGCTGGTCAAGCAATTGTATCAAAGTTAGTCTAAAAATTTTGTAATTCATCGTCGCTGTGGGCCATCCATTCAAAAGCATTTTTAAAACGGCATCTTAGCCCTAAAGTCCATCATTTCACCACCATCCGGGTGACGCAGGCGCAGGCGATGAGAGTGGAGCATCAGACGCGTCGCCTCTTGGCTTTTGGGGGTGCCATAGAAAGGATCGCCCAAAATTGGGTGGCCCAGCGCCAACATATGG
>JAVLEV010000006.1:0-1611 GCA_031920365.1 Planktomarina sp.
TGCTAATATACTTATCCCAACCTATATGCCCCATATGTCACAAAACCAAATTACCATTCCTCCTGAAATTTCACGCCGGCGCACTTTTGCCATCATCAGCCATCCAGACGCAGGCAAAACTACGTTAACAGAGAAATTTCTTCTCTATGGGGGCGCCATTCAAATGGCAGGCCAGGTGCGGGCCAAAGGCGAAGCGCGCCGTACGCGATCAGATTTTATGAAAATGGAGCAGGAACGCGGTATATCGGTATCGGCATCGGCAATGTCTTTTGATTTTAAAGATTACCGTTTTAATCTTGTTGACACCCCAGGGCACTCTGATTTTTCAGAGGACACATACCGCACCCTCACAGCCGTTGATGCAGCTGTTATGGTAATTGACGGAGCAAAGGGTGTTGAGAGCCAAACACAAAAACTATTTGAAGTTTGTCGAATGCGAGACCTACCAATACTGACATTTTGTAATAAAATGGACCGCGAAAGCCGTGATACATTTGATATTATTGATGAAATTCAGGAAAATTTAGCGATTGATGTAAGTCCAGCAAGCTGGCCAATTGGTCGAGGTAAGGATTTTATTGGTACCTATGACATTCTGGGAGACCGGCTTGAATTGATAGACCGAGCCGACCGCAATAGAATTTCTGAATCTATAAAGATAAAAGGATTAGATGATCCTGCCTTAGCAAAGAATGTGCCTACAGATTTATTATCCGTTTTTTTAGAAGAAATTGAGATGGCCCGCGAATTGTTGCCAAAGCTCGACCACCAAGCCTTGCTTGACGGAACTATGACACCAATCTGGTTTGGCTCTGCTATCAACTCTTTTGGCGTTCAGGAGCTGATGCAAGGCATTGCTGATTTTGGCCCCAAACCACAACCACAAAAAGCGCACCCACGCTATATTGCACCTGAAGAGTTAAAAGTTACTGGCTTTGTATTCAAAGTTCAGGCCAATATGGACCCCAAGCATAGAGATCGCGTCGCTTTTTTACGGATCTCCTCGGGGCATTTCAGACGTGGTATGAAGTTAACACACGTCCGCAGCAAAAAACAAATGTCAATATCGAACCCCGTGTTGTTTTTGGCAGCAGACCGTGAGCTTGCTGAAGAAGCCTGGGCCGGTGATATCATTGGAATCCCAAATCATGGTCAGCTGCGCATTGGTGACACACTGACTGAGGGCGAAGTCCTCCGCGTGACAGGGATTCCAAGTTTTGCACCAGAGTTGCTGCAAACTGTGCGTGCAGGCGATCCACTTAAAGCCAAACACCTAGAAAAGGCCCTGATGCAATTTGCAGAAGAAGGCGCAGCGAAGGTTTTCAAACCTATGATAGGTTCTGGCTTTATCGTAGGCGTTGTAGGGGCACTACAGTTTGAGGTTTTGGCTAGTCGAATTGAACTAGAATATGGCTTACCGGTACACATGGAGCAAAGCCAGTTCACTTCTGCACGCTGGGTGTCCGGTTCTCAATTAAAAATGGACGCCTTTGCCCAAAACAACAAACAACATATGGCAATCGACAATGATGGTGACATAGTCTTTTTAACACGTCTGCAGTGGGATATAGACCGGGTCTCACGTGACTATCCTGACGTTTCTCTAAACCC
>JAVLEV010000006.1:1711-29075 GCA_031920365.1 Planktomarina sp.
TGCAGTGGGATATAGACCGGGTCTCACGTGACTATCCTGACGTTTCTCTAAACCCGACCAAAGAAATGATGGTCTAAGCGATAGACCCTCTGGATATTATCCTCAATACTGTAACTCCAAAGGATTTAAAATCCATTGCTATTATGGGTGTTTGACCTACAGAACTTTACCTCTTATACCGGCCACGTTGGTATATGGCCGACAGTTTTATGGGCGCGATTGGTATGCGTCCGACACTAGCCGCATAGAACTACTTGCAGCGGCCCATCTCATTGGACCTACATGATAAAATTTACTGATCTAAACCTAGACGCAAAAGTCTTAAAAGCTATTGAAGATGCAGGTTATGAAACACCTACACCAATTCAGGCTGAAGCTATACCTCCCGCGCTTGAAGGCAAAGATGTTTTGGGCATCGCGCAAACTGGAACTGGAAAAACTGCAAGTTTCACATTACCAATGATAACATTGTTGAGCCGCGGGCGAGCCCGGGCACGCATGCCCCGCAGCTTGGTGCTTTGTCCCACGCGAGAATTAGCAGCCCAAGTAGCCGAAAACTTTGATACCTATACAAAGTATAGTAAGCTGACCAAAGCACTGTTAATAGGTGGTGTGAGCTTCAAAGAACAAGATAAACTTATTGATCGCGGTGTTGACGTTTTAATCGCCACGCCAGGCCGGCTATTGGATCATTTTGAACGGGGTAAGCTTCTACTCACCGGTGTACAGATCATGGTCGTAGATGAGGCCGACAGAATGCTCGATATGGGTTTTATTCCAGATATTGAGCGAATTTTCAGCCTCACCCCATTTACACGCCAAACCCTGTTTTTCAGTGCTACAATGGCACCAGAAATCGAACGAATTACCAATACGTTTTTGTCGTCTCCAGCCAAGGTTGAAGTTGCGCGCGCCGCATCTACTTCTGAGACTATCACCCAATCCGTAGTGATGTTCAAAGCTAGTCGTAAAGACCGCGAAGGCACCGAAAAGCGTGCGTTGTTGCGTGGGATAATAGAGAGCGAAGCCGAAAACTGTACCAATGCAATTATTTTCTGCAACCGTAAGATGGATGTAGATGTAGTGGCAAAGTCGATGCAAAAATATGGACTAGATGCTTCTCCAATCCATGGTGATCTGGAGCAATCAAAGCGTATGGAAACTTTAGACAACTTCCGATCGGGCGCTCTACGCTTCCTAGTAGCGTCTGATGTGGCGGCGCGGGGCTTGGATGTCCCTAATGTAAGCCATGTATTTAACTACGATGTACCCAGCCATGCTGAGGATTATGTACACCGCATCGGCCGTACAGGCCGCGCAGGCAAACTTGGAACAGCAATGATGATCTGCACACCACGTGACGAAAAGAATTTCGCGGATATTGAGCGTCTGGTGAAGATCGAAGTTCCACGAATGGAACATGCAATGTCCAATAGGGCTACTCGGACCGCGCCATCGGCAGAGGTCGTTACAAAACCAGCTGTGAAGCGAAGTCGCGGCGGACGAAATAAGAAACCAGAGGCGGAACCAACACAACAACTGGAAGCTTTACCTCTAGCTAAACCAGCAGAAGTTTCAAAAATTAGACAGGTAGATTCTACTGTTGACGATCTGACAAAGACTGGTCAGCAAGAGCATGATCAATCTGAAAATAGGCGTGGTACTAGAGGACGTGGGCAGGACAATAGTAATAACCGCAACAAACATGGGCCGGCTGTTCTTGATTCGGGAATGCCAAATTTCATTGCTCAGAGCTTCACAGAACGTTTGATATCCGAAGGCAAACCAATAACCGCTCTGGGCGACAACCTAGCGTGTGATGAAATACCAGACCCAACTGTTACTGAAAAAGATAGTGCAATCGATACGGGCCCAGATGATATAAGCGCTGCAGAGACAGTAAATACTTAATCTGCCTAGCGGTGAAATTTGAGCCCTGCGCGTTCATAGTTGGACTCGCAGGGCTTTTTTGTAGATTTTCGTAGCATACATCAAAGTATTTAAGAAAACGCTAGCGACATTTTTGAAGAGTTATTAAATTAGTAGTATTATCCTCTAAAATTACGACAGACGGCTAATCACCACAGTTACTTCTGGTTTTTTACTAATCTCAGAATATGCCGAATGGCGTGCGATGCGCCGCAGTTCATCTTCCAGTTTTTTATCATCACCTAAGGTTTTACGACCTGCGCGCATCATGAATTGGTTCAGATCCTCTTCCAGAACTTCGGTTAGTTCAGCGCGGCTGCTACCTATTTCTGGTAGGCCTTTAATTTCGCACCAAGGCTCTCCTAACGGTCCATCGTCATCAAGGATGACACTTACCATTATATGCCCGTTAAGCGCCATACGTATACGATCGCGCACTACTCCATCCATAGCCCCAATCTGCACAGAGCCATCGATATAGGTTCGACCAGTTTCAACAAACTCCTCAACCTTGGGAGCGTTTCCAGAGAGATTAATCACCATCCCATTTACAGCAACAACTGAGGCCAAACCCTTAGCTTTGCCCAGATTAGCATGGGCGCGCAAATGGCGGTGCTCACCGTGCATTGGGATCAAAATTTGAGGCTGCATCAACGCATGCATCGTCTCCAGATCTGGGCGATTGGCATGGCCAGATACGTGATAGGCACCAGTGTCATCATCGACAACATCAACTCCAATTTCTGACAGCTGGTTAATAATTTTGATTACACCACGCTCATTTCCTGGAATAGTTTTTGAGGAGAATAAAAATAGGTCGCCTTCCTTTAATTTATGTCCACGATATTTACCATTAGCCAATTGAGCGGAGGCAGCGCGACGCTCTCCCTGGCTGCCAGTCACCAAGAACATAAGGTTCCCTCTAGGAACATCTAGAGCTTCTTCAGGACTAATTACGGCTGGGAAGTCAGACAGCACACCAGTTTCAAGTGAGGCTTCTACCATTTTATTCATGGCGCGACCCATTAAACAGATTGAACGACCTGCTCTACGACCAGCTTCGGCTAAAGTTTTAACACGCGCTACATTACTTGCGAACGTAGTAGCAATCACTAATTGGTCAGCAGAGGATACTAACCTAGTGATGTTATCACCTAAAGTCGACTCAGACCGGCCAGGAGACAATGAAAATACGTTAGTACTGTCGCAAACTAAGGCCTTCACGCCCGGTTTTGCAATCTCACCCCAAAGCACTGGATCCCAGCCTTCACCTACAAGAGGAGTTTGGTCCAATTTAAAATCACCAGTATGCACAATGCGGCCATCCGGCGTGTCAATCACCAGGCCTGAACTCTCAGGAATAGAGTGGCTAATCGGGAGGAATCCAACTTTAAAAGGCCCAAGTTTGACTTGATCTGGCCAAGCACCAATAATTGTAACCGCATTTGCAGCCACACCATGCTCTTCCAGTTTACGCTTTGCTATATTGGCCGTGAACGCTCGCGCATAAATAGGGGCTCCCAGATGTTTAAAAGTGTGGCCAACAGCGCCTACATGGTCTTCGTGCGCGTGGGTGATGAACACGCCGTCAATACGGTCTTTGCGTGATTCAAGCCATGCTATGTCAGGAATAATTAGATCTACCCCGGGGGATCCGTCCATATCTGGAAATGTGACCCCTAAGTCAACGACGATCAATCGCTCTTTATCACGCGGTCCGTAACCATAGACATAACAGTTCATTCCAACCTCACCGGCGCCGCCGAGAGGGAGGTAGATCAAACGATTTTGGCTCATTAAATATCCTTGTTAAATTTATAGATCACAGTCAAACCGTGCATTGTCAGCTCATCTTCGAATGCATCGAACAGATGGACTGATTGTTGAAATAGTGGCGCGAGACCACCTGTCGATATAACTTTCATAGGACGACCATGTTCAGCTTTAATACGGTCGCAAATCTCACGCACAAGCCCCACATAGCCCCAGAATATTCCTGACTGCATGCAGGAAACGGTATTTGTACCAATAACATGCCGCGGTATGGTGATGTCAACATGTGGGAGGGCGGCGGCCTCTTGATGCAAAGCCTCCAAACTCAAATTTACCCCAGGTGCAATACTGCCACCAATATAAGCTCCATCACTATCGACCACATCAAATGTAGTTGCTGTACCAAAATCTACAACGATCAGGTCGCCCCCATACAAATCAAACCCAGCCACAGTATTTACTAAACGATCTGGGCCAACAGCCGCGCCCGCGTCAACACGAACAGATATCGGCAGGCGGCAATCAGACCTACCTACCACTAAGGGTCGGGCACCAAAATATTTATCTGCTAGCACTCTGAGATTAAAAACAACACGCGGCACTGTTGATGAAATAACCATCTCATCAATATCATATTCAATACCGTCGAGCGACATAAGTGTTTTCAACCAAACGTAATATTGATCAGCAGTACGCTTATGTGATGTAGCAATTCGCCAATTCGCAATGAATTGGTTGCCGTCCCATATTGAGAATACTGTATTTGTATTTCCGCAATCGATTGCGAGCAGCATTACTTTAAGCCTTAAAAAAACACATCAGCGGAGGGTATGACCTTCTTACCTCCTGGAGTCAACAGTAGCAGGTTGCCATCATCGTCCAAACCCTCGAAGCTACCGATATGTACTTCTCGGCTTGTGCGGGCGGTGATCACCTGGCCCAAACGGGCAGCGTGTGCTGTCCATTCAGCACGGATCCCGGAAAAGCCATCAGTAATAAACTTTTTCTCTAACAACTCAAACTCCTCTGCTAAACCCTCAAGAAAAGCTTCAGCCAGAATAGTTTGACCAATCACATCCGCCAAGCCAACAGGCGCAAAGCTGGCATCAAGTACATCCTCAGGCGCATGGCCCAGATTGACACCAATCCCGATGGTAAGCCTGTCGACCATATCGCCCGCCCCCGAGGATTCCAACAATATACCGGCGACCTTACCGCCGTTGAGCAAAACATCATTTGGCCATTTTTGCGCCAGCGAACTAGGACCTACGTAAGCTGTAAGCGCCCTCCGAAGAGCACAGGCCGCCACAAATGAACGTTGTGCAGCAATTCTCGGTGGGCAATTGGGCTTCATTACCAAGCTGGCGGCAAACGCTCCATCGGCACTTAACCAAGGCCGGCCTTGACGACCGCGTGCTTTACTTTGGGAACGTGCCATAATCCAATGCGGATAACCCTTAGCCCCAGCATAGGATCGGGCCAAATCCATAGTGGAACTGGCCGAGCCAACAATCGTGGCATTCACACGAATTGGTGAATTAATTTGCAAGGGAACCCGCTGCAATTTCTGCCAAAGCCTCAATACCGAAAAGACTAAAAAAAGTACCTGCAATCATCAGGGCAGCAGAAATAACTAAGGTTACATGTAACGCGCGCACAGGCTTGCCGTCTAGAGGCTCACTCGCCTCACCAAAGTACATGAAGTACACTATACGAATGTAGTAAAACGCGCCAATAACCGAAGCTAAGACACCCGCAACAGCAAGCCAAGCCATATTGGCATCATAAGCAGCTCGGAGCACGTAAAACTTTCCAAAGAAACCGATAAGCGGCGGCACACCGGCCATAGAGAACATCAAGGCACCAACACAAAGCGCCTTCAGCGGCTCTTGTTTAGAGTACATATTCAGAGCTGAAATATCGCTAACTGGATTTCCGTCTCGCTCCATGGACAGAATAAAGGCGAACATACCAATATTCATCGTCACATAAATCACCATATATATAAGCATCGCCTGCACACCAAAAGCTGTGCCAGAGGCCAAGCCCATCAATGCAAAACCCATATGCGCAATTGAGGAATAAGCCATCAAGCGTTTAATATCACGCTGGCCAATCGCGGCTACCGACCCCAAGAATATTGACACTACTGACAAAACTGCTACGACCTGCTGCCAATCCCCAATCACGCCACCAAAAGCATCATGAACCACGCGGGCAAACAACCCAGTAGCCGCCATCTTAGGGGCAGTGGCGAAGAAAGCTGTCACAGGCGTCGGGGCGCCTTCATAAACGTCTGGCGCCCACATGTGGAACGGTGCGGCAGAGACTTTGAACGCCATGCCTGAAATCACAAATACTAGACCAAGCAATAGTCCCATGGACAAGTCACCGCCATATGTAGCCTGCATAATACCCGCGAACTCGACAGTACCAGCGAAGCCATATACCAAGGATGACCCATAAAGCAGCAGCCCGGAGGACAAGGCCCCTAAAACAAAATACTTTAAGCCTGCCTCTGTAGATTTAGCGCTGTCGCGTTGGAAGGCCGCGATCACGTAAAGCGCCAAAGATTGCAACTCAAGGCCCATATAGAGCGTCAAAAGACTGCCCGCAGAGACCATCACCATCATGCCAACCACCGATAAGGCGACTAGTAAAGGATACTCGAATTTCAACATTTCGCGTTTGGCGGCATAATCTTGGCCCATTACGAGCACAACGGCGGCTGACAGCAAAATTACAATCTTGCAAAAGCGTGCAAAGCTGTCATCCACAAACATCCCATTAAAAGATGTAGTATCAGGCGCCGTGCTTAGGCCTATGGAGGCAGCTAAAACCAAAAAAACACCGCTGGTCAACCAGATCGACAGAGATGCATGTTTGTCCTTGCCGGTGTAGACAAAAACAACCAAAGCCAACATCGCATAAAGCGACAGAAAAACTTCAGGTAGAACAGTCGAAAAATCAGACGCTATCATGTTCCAAATTCCCCTTTAGTTGGACACATTTGATGCTGCCGTGTCCATAATGCCATGCGCGGCCACATCGCTGTGATAGGTTTCAACCAAAGCCGAAACAGACGGCCCAATGATATCAAGAATAAGTGCAGGGTAGACGCCCAATAGTAGTGTCATCACAACTAGGGGCACAAAAATTATTTTCTCGCGCCTTTCCATATCTGTAATAGATTTCAAGCTCTCCTTGATCAAATCGCCCAAAACTACGCGGCGGTAAAGCCAAAGAGCATAGGCAGCGGACAATATTACCCCAGATGCTGCAAACAGCGCAACCCAAGTGTTGACCTGAAAAATCCCAATAAGAATAAGAAACTCACCCACAAACCCAGAGGTTCCTGGTAAGCCAACATTGGCCATAGTGAAGAACAAGAAGATCAACGCATAACTGGGCATCCGGTTCACCAAACCGCCATAGGCGCCTATGTCTCGTGTGTGCATCCGATCATAAATCACACCCACACAAAGAAACAAAGCACCAGATATAAACCCGTGGCTGATCATTTGAAATATTGCGCCATCCACACCTTGTTGATTAGCAGCAAAAATTCCCATGGTAACATATCCCATGTGCGCAACCGAAGAGTAGGCAATAAGCTTTTTCATGTCCTGCTGAGCTAAGGCCACTAGAGAGGTGTAAACAATTGCAATCGCCGATAGCCAAAATACCAATGGGGCTAACAAATCTGATGCCACAGGAAACATTGGCAACGAAAACCGCAAGAATCCATAGCCGCCCATCTTCAAAAGGATAGCTGCCAATACCACAGAGCCCGCGGTGGGCGCTTGTACGTGCGCATCAGGCAACCAAGTATGCACAGGCCACATGGGCATCTTCACCGCAAATGAGGCAAAGAAAGCAATCCACATTAAGGTTTGCGCACCCCCAAGAATTTGGAATCCAAAAACGTCCAGGGTGTCAGAGCCGAAGTTATGGTTAAGCAGCGCAACCATATCTGTGGTACCCGCATCCGCAAACATTGCTACCATCGCCACCAGCATTAGGACAGAGCCAAGAAACGTATAAAGAAAGAACTTAAACGAGGCATAAATCCGCGCCTTGCCGCCCCAAATTCCAATGATCAGGAACATAGGGATCAAGCCCGCCTCAAAGAACATGTAAAACAACACCAAATCAAGTGCACAAAAGACACCGATCATAAGGGTTTCGAGAACCAGAAAGGCAATCATATATTCTTTAAGGCGGTGTTGCACATTCCATGAGGCTGCAATCACTAAAGGCATTGTGAAGGTGGTTAGCATCACGAACAGTACACTGATGCCATCAACACCCATTTTATACTGCAGGCCCAACAGCCAACTGTGTTCTTCCACAAACTGAAAGCTCGTGTCGCTGGAATCGAAACCAAACAACAACATAAGCGACGCTATAAAAGTAAAGGCGGTGGCCGCAAGAGCCAAGTATTTTACATTGCTCTGTGAAGCTTCGCTGTCATCACGGGCCAGAAGCGCCAGAATAACCGCTGCAACAAGGGGGATGAAAGTGATTAGGCTGAGAAGGTTGCTCATTATTTACCTCCTGCGACAGTCATCCACGTGACTAAAACTGCGATACCGATGACCATGCCAAACGCATAGGTAAAGATGTAGCCCGATTGCATACGACCAGCCCATTTTGTGAAGAAAGGGATAACGCCCATTGCCAACCCATTGATTCCACCATCAATAATTTTGCCGTCCCCCAATTTCCAAAGGGTGCGTCCCAACCATTGCGCAGGGTGTACAAAGATCACATCGTAGATTTCATCAAAATACCACTTGTTAAGCAAAAAACGGTAGAGCACAGGATTGCTCGCTACCACACGTCGCGGCAATTCAAGTCGGGTCATATAAAACAACCATGCCGTGACAAAACCCAAAGCCATCGCAACAAAAGGCGAGATTTTTACCAACCAATGCACATGGTGCGCATCTTCTAAAACCGTGTTGGTTGGGGACATATAGATTGATCCAGTACCCAATTTACTGTCAACCCCTTTTGGCTCATCCGTTTGGCCCGCTGGCGCATGCCCCTTGGGCTCGGGGATGCCGGCCGCACGGGCCTGATTAATCAAAGAGAAGCCCACGTTTGCATGACCTTCACCCTGCGTTTTATTATCATCAACAACAATGCCAAAGAACACTTCGACCTTGTGATGATCGCCAAAGAATGGCTTGTAAAATAGCATTCCAGAGAAGACCGCGCCCACAGCCAAGACAGCAAGTGGCACCAGCATCACAGTTGGACTTTCATGGGCGTGGTCATGGGTGTGCTTGTCACCCCGCGCGGTTCCAAAGAAGGTTAGAAACATCAGGCGCCAGCTATAAAAGCTAGTAAACAGTGCCGCAATAACTAGCATCCAGAAGGCATAACCACCCATGGTTCCCGCATATGCGCTCTCAATAACTGCATCCTTGGACAAAAATCCCGCAAAACCGTAATGGGTTAATGGGATACCCACGCCCGTGATAGCCAAAGTACCAATCATCATCGCGCAGAATGTGTAAGGCATTTTCCTACGTAAACCGCCATAGTTGCGCATATCTTGCTCATGATGCATGCCATGAATCACGGACCCTGCACCCAAGAACAACATGGCTTTGAAAAAGGCATGCGTCAGCAGGTGAAACATTGCGACAGAGTACACACCCAAGCCCGCCGCCACAAACATATAGCCTAACTGCGAACAGGTCGAATAAGCTATAACGCGTTTAATATCATTTTGGACCAAGCCGACGGTCGCAGCGAAGAACGCAGTAGAGGCTCCCAGAAACACAATAAAGCTCATAGTTTCGGGCGCAAATTCCATGATCGGCGACATTCGACAGATCAAGAAGACGCCAGCCGTAACCATAGTGGCTGCATGGATCAATGCCGACACAGGCGTTGGCCCCTCCATCGCATCAGGCAACCATGTGTGCAGGAGCAGCTGTGCAGATTTACCCATGGCTCCCACAAATAACAAGAAAGCGATCAAGTTGGCGGCATTCCAATCTCGCCAAAGAAAATGTAATTCCATCGCCGAGAGCTCAGGTCCAATAAGAAAAATATCATCAAACTTAATACTATCCGCCAGGTAATAAAGCGCAAAGATCCCAAGTAAAAAACCAAAGTCACCAACCCTGTTGACGACAAAAGCCTTAATCGCAGCCGCACCCGCACTTTGCTTGCGGATATAAAAGCCGATCAATAGGTAAGAGGCCACGCCAACCCCTTCCCAACCAAAAAATAATTGCAAAAGATTGTCAGACGTCACCAGCATAAGCATGGCGAAAGTGAAGAACGAAAGATAGGCAAAGAAGCGCGGGCGGTAACTTTCCCCCTCACGGAAGTGTTCGTCATGAGCCATGTAACCCATCGAGTAAAGGTGAACCAAAGCCGATACTGTCGTAATCACTATTAGCATTATAGTAGTCAGGCGGTCCACCCGAATGGCCCAATCCGTCGACAAGGTTCCACTTTCAATCCAACGTAGAATTTGAATACTTTCCGTATGCCCGTCAAAGGTTAAAAATAGCGCCCAAGACAACAGCGCCGACAGAAAAAGTAATCCAGTTGTCAGTACCTGCGAAGCTTTATCACCAATGACACCATGGCCGAAGCCTGCAATAAGTGCCCCCGCCAAAGGGGCGAAAAGAAGTACAGTTTCCATAACTCTTTACCCTTTCATTACGCTGACGTCTTCAACGTCAATCGAACCTTTGTTACGGAAAAAACATACTAAAATAGCAAGGCCAATCGCTGCTTCAGCAGCTGCAACTGTCAGTACGAAAAGGGTAAAAATTTGGCCCACATAGTCGTTCAAATAGGCCGAAAAGGCCACAAAATTAATGTTTACACTTAACAGCATCAGTTCAATGCTCATAAGAAGAATTATGATGTTTTTGCGGTTTAGAAAAAGGCCGAAGATACCAATAACGAAAAGTGCTGCAGCAACCGCCAAATAATGTTCAAGTCCGATCATAGTCCCTGCCCCGGTTTGACGTCTTTGAGTTCCATGGCTTTAGCTGGGTCGCGCATCATCTGCGCCACCACATTTTGACGTTTGATATCAGTTCGATGCCGCAAAGTCAGAACAATAGCCCCAATCATCGCCACAAGCAAAATCAAACCTGAAAGTTGAAAGATCAAAATATAGTCGTCATAAATTATAGAACCAAGCTCTGCAGTATTGGTACCTGAGCCAATTTCTGCAGCGATCCGCCCCTCATAACCTTTGGAATAATCCCAAACTCCAAACGCAAACATCAGCTGCATCAGCACAATCACTCCAATCAACAGCCCCAGCGGCAAGTATTTTGCCATCTCAGCCTTGAGCTCAGCAAAATCCACATCCAGCATCATCACCACAAACAGAAACAAAACCGCAACTGCGCCGACATAAACGATAATCAATAGCATGGCTACAAATTCAGCACCCAAGAGCACGAACAAACCCGCAGCCGATAAAAAGGCAAGAATGAGCCACAAAACCGAATGGACCGGATTGCGTGACACAACCGTAAAAATACCACCAATCAACGTGGACATTGAAAATGCGTAAAACGCGAGCTCCGCGATACCCATTGTGTTTCCTTCCCCTATGTCGCTATCGATAAGGCGCGTCGAGTTCGAGATTGCGTGCAATCTCCGACTCCCAGCGGTCACCATTATCTAGCAATTTAGATTTATCGTAAAAAAGTTCTTCGCGTGTCTCGGTTGAGAACTCGAAATTTGGACCTTCAACAATAGCATCCACTGGGCAGGCTTCTTGGCAGAAGCCACAGTAAATGCATTTTGTCATGTCGATATCATAGCGGGTGGTACGGCGACTGCCATCGTCACGCGGTTCCGCGTCAATGGTTATTGCCTGAGCAGGACAAATAGCCTCGCAAAGTTTGCAGGCAATGCAGCGCTCTTCACCATTGGGATAACGTCGTAACGCATGTTCACCACGAAATCTTGGACTTAGGGGGCCTTTTTCATGCGGGTAGTTTAACGTCGCTTTTGGCGCAAAAAAGTACTTCATGCCCAATTTAAACGCCATCCAAAAGTCCTGAAGCAGGAAATATTTTACAGCGCGTGTATAATCTATATTTTCCATTAACTTAGCCTCCCACTGTCCAGCGGGCAAACATGCCCCAGAACCATCCAAATTTTGCTGCAAAAGCTACGAAGACGACCCAACCCAGAGAAAACGGCAGGAAAACTTTCCAACCTAAACGCATCAACTGGTCATAACGGTAGCGTGGCACTAGGGCCTTGACCATTGCGATGAGAAAAAAGAAAATTGCCATTTTTCCAACCATCCAAATAGGACCATCGGCAATGAAGGGTAAAGGAGAGGTCCATCCACCAAAGAATAGCAAGGTTATTAAAGCACACATTAAAAAGATCGCAATATATTCACCCGCCATGAACAGCAAGAACGGCGTAGATGAATACTCTACCTGGTAACCCGCAACTAGTTCTGATTCCGCTTCTGGCAGGTCAAAAGGAGGTCGGTTAGTTTCAGCTAAGGCACTGATAAAAAACAAAAATACCATTGGGAAATGTGGGATGAAATACCAATTAAAGAACCCTAAATCCCCATTTTGCGCTGCAACTATGTCTCCAAAGTTCATGGAGCCAGTAGATATAATTACCCCAATGATAATTAAGCCCATCGACACCTCATAGGAGATCATCTGAGCCGCAGAACGCAGTGAGCCAAGGAAAGGGTATTTCGAATTAGAGGCCCACCCCCCCATGATAACTCCATAGACCTCTAGTGAGGACACCGCAAAAACAAACAACAACGCTACATTGATATCCGCCAAAACCCAAGTGCTATTGAACGGGATCACCGCCCAAGCCAACATGGCCAAAACAAACGACACTAGCGGCGCAAGGATAAAAACAGGGCGATCAGCGCCCGCGGGTATCACGATCTCTTTTAAAATATATTTAAGCGCATCAGCCACCGTTTGCAGCATGCCAAATAAGCCCACAACATTTGGCCCACGGCGCATCTGAACCGCTGCCCATATTTTACGATCTCCATAAACCAAAAAAAGCAAGCTTATCATCACAAAGCCAACAACCGCTAGGGTCTGGGCCAGAAGGATCACAGCAATCCCAAGGTTTGTTGAAAAAAAATCGTTCATACCTTTGGTATTCCTCGTTCCTTGCAGTAAGCTACAGTGGCTTGCGCTAAAAATATTAAACGCCCCAATGGCTCGCTTTTTGATTTGGTATAAACTGCATCTATGCAACAAATACTAGCATTGCAGCCAATAAACTCTAAAACAGGCCTCTGCGAGAGCTCGGCTCCCATATGTGAAAATTTCCAGTCCATTATCGTCCTATTCGGCCGCCATTGGAGCTGTAGCGCGGACTTTGGCGCTCGCCGAGAGTTCCGCCATCAGTGCGCTAGCACGCGCAATCGGGTTGCTCAAATAATAATCAGATATAGCAACTCCAAATTTACCTTTTCGAAGCTTACCTTCCTTAACGGCAGACCATGTATTATGAGGAACGCTATCGATCAGAGCCAAATGCGGTACATCCACCACCAAAGCCTGACGTAATTGCGATAATGAGTCATACGGCAATGTTGCTTCTAATTCTGCCGACAAAGCCCGAAGGATTGCCCAATTTTCTTTGGCATCCCCAGGAGCAAAACCTGCACGCTGTGCCAATTGAGGCCGACCTTCAGTGTTAACAAAAAGACCATTTTCCTCTGTGTAAGCGGCACCCGGCAAGATAATATCAGCACGATGAGCGCCACGGTCACCATGACTGCCTTGATATATGACAAATGCGCCAGCCGCGACTTCCATTTCATCAGAGCCAAGATTATAAATAACATCAGCACCATCAACTGCAGCGCGGAGACCACCGTCTGTTGTACACCCAACATCCATTGCACCAACACGCGAAGCCGCTTCATGCAAAACCAAAAGTTTGCTATCGGTTTTTGTGCAAAGCGCCATAATGGCAGCAAGTACAACTTCGCCATCCTCTTCCCTTAAAGCGGCCTGACCTACGATCACAAGCGACGGCATTGCTAAGTTCTCACTGAGTTTTTTCTTAAGCAACCCCTGAAGATCTTCACGGCCATTGCCAATATGGGAATACTCATAGGTTAAATCAGCGTGTTGACCAATCAGACTAATATTCGCGCCCCGGCTCCAAGCCTTTCTAATACGGGCGTTTAAGACCGGAGCTTCCACTTTCGGATTGGTACCAATTAGATAAATAATTTTAGCATTATCTATATCTTCCACCATAGCATTACCAACATAGGCGCTACGGTTGCCAGCTGGTAGCTTCGCACCATCGGTGCGGCATTCAACCTTCCCCCCTAAGCCCGTAACTAATTGTTTCAACGCAAAAGCAGCCTCGACAGATACTAGATCACCAATCAAGCCAGTGACACTTTTACCAGACATAGCAACTGCGGCCGCGCTGAGCGCTTCAGGCCAAGTAGCAGGGCGAAGTTTGCCCAATTCACGGATATATGGCTGGTCCAAACGCTGTCGGCGCAAACCATCCCAGACGAAGCGTGATTTATCCGCCAGCCATTCCTCGTTCACACCATCATGGTTTCGCGGTAAAAACCGCATAACTTCACGACCTTTGGTATCAACGCGAATATTAGATCCAAGCGCATCCATTACATCAACTGAGTCTGTTTTACTTAGCTCCCAAGGGCGGGCCGTAAAGGCGTAAGGTTTTGAAACCAACGCCCCAACTGGGCATAAATCAATAATATTACCTTGTAGATTACTATCGAGAGTTTGCCCCAAATAACTTGTAATTTCAGAGTCTTCACCACGTCCTGTTTGTCCCATTTGCGTAATTCCAGCTACTTCAGAAGTAAAACGGACACAGCGGGTGCAAGAAATACAGCGGGTCATATGTGTTTCGACCAACGGCCCCAAATCTAGATCCTCTGACGCCCGTTTTGGTTCCCTAAATCGACTAAAATCTACACCATATGCCATGGCTTGGTCCTGCAAATCACATTCACCTCCCTGATCACATATAGGACAGTCTAGAGGGTGATTTATTAATAAAAATTCCATAACACCTTCACGGGCTTTTTTAACCATAGGAGAATTAGTCTTTACGACCGGCAGTTGACCATCCGGACCAGGGCGCAGATCACGTACCTGCATCGCACAAGAAGCGGCAGGTTTCGGCGGGCCGCCAACTACTTCCACCAAACACATCCGACAATTGCCCGCGATGGTAAGGCGTTCGTGATAACAAAACCGTGGAACCTCAACCCCAGCCTGCTCGCAGGCTTGCATAAGCGTCATTGCGCCTTCTACTTCAATCTCTTGATCGTCAATGATGATTTTACGCGGGTCAGACATATTTACTTCGCTTTCAGCAATTTTCCGATTGCGGAGCCTATCTGAATTTCAGCAAGCCCCACGGTGCAATAGGTCGCGGGTTGGTCGGGCAAAACCCCAAGGTTGGTTAAACGAGCTTGAGAAAATTTCAAAATTCGGTCTTTTTCCTCAGCATTATTGATGAATTTTTTAATTTGAGCACTAGTATAGCCTAGTTTCAGTGCTCGTATTTCTAAAGATTTTAGGAATATGAATGCCTCTACTAATCTAGCTGAAATCTCAGGGCAAGCGTTTCGTATAGCATTAGCCATCCTGATCGTGATGAGCCCTTCGTTGATCTCAACTTCTTGATCCAAGCCCTCATTAGCCATTACATGGGAAGGCAGTATGCAAGCGATAAGAAGCAAAGCCTTCATCGGCGGAATGATCCATGTGCAATGTGGGTTGGTCAACATAATATTTTACTCCGCCGCAAGGCCATGACGCGGTTTCCGCTTATGCGCAATCCGCTCTTCTATATCGCTGCGGAAATGCCGGATCAAACCCTGGATGGGCCAGGCTGCAGCATCGCCAAGCGCACAGATGGTATGGCCCTCAACCTGCTTGGTCACATCCAACAGCATATCGATTTCGTCAGGCTCCGCATCGCCTGTAACCAAACGCTCCATCACTCGCATCATCCAACCCGTACCCTCACGGCATGGCGTACATTGACCACAGCTTTCGTGTTTGTAAAACTTCGCCAAACGCCAAATAGCTTTCACTACATCGGTAGATTGATCCATAACAATCACCGCTGCAGTGCCAAGCCCCGAGCGTTGCTCACGCAGCCAGTCAAAATCCATAATAGCATTATTACGCATGACAGAACCAGGCAACATGGGCACGGAAGATCCACCTGGGATCACAGCTTTTAGATTATCCCAGCCACCACGGATGCCACCGCAATGTTTGTCTATCAACTCATCAAAGGTGATAGACATCTCCTCCTCAACAACACATGGGTTGTTAACATGGCCAGAAATAGCAAATAGTTTAGTGCCAGCATTATTTGGCCGACCAAAGCCAGAAAACCAGTCACCGCCACGCCGCAGTATGGTAGGTACTACCGCGATTGATTCTACATTGTTCACTGTTGTTGGGCAGCCATAGAGGCCCGCACCAGCAGGAAAAGGTGGTTTCATTCGGGGCATGCCCTTTTTACCTTCCAGGCTTTCCAGCAAGGCGGTTTCTTCGCCACAAATATAGGCACCGGCGCCATGGTGTAGGTAAATATCAAAGTCCCAACCAGATTTAGCTGCATTCTTACCAACTAAGCCAGCATCATAGGCATCATCAATAGCAGCCTGTAAAGCCTCACGCTCACGAATATACTCACCACGGATATAGATATAACAAGCATTGGCATTCATCGCAAAAGAGGCAATCAAGCAGCCCTCAATTAATGTATGCGGATCGTGGCGCATTATCTCGCGGTCTTTACAAGTTCCAGGCTCAGATTCATCAGCGTTGATAACCAAATATGAAGGCCGTCCATCACTTTCCTTGGGCATAAATGACCATTTCAAACCGGTAGGAAAACCAGCACCACCGCGGCCACGAAGACCGGATTTTTTCATCTCATCAATAATCCAATCTCGGCCCTTTTTGATCAGAGCCGCAGTACCGTCCCAATGGCCCCGTGCTTTTGCGCCTTTTAAGGTTCGCTCATGCATCCCATAGAGATTTGTAAAAATACGATCTTGATCTTTCAGCATTTAGTTTAGCCTTTACCTGAATCGCGGCGCATGCGCCAAATTTGAAAAGTCACTGTAAGTGACCAAACCATTGCGGCCATCACAGCCAAATCTAGTAGCAGCATATAACGGGTTGAGAGGTGAAGCTCCATCGCTACCCACTGCATCCCCAGCCAGATCAACATTGATCCAGCAATCACAAGGCTCGCAGTACGGCCCTTCTTTGCTTGAATACTATCTTGTTGTCTAGGCATTTTCGATTAGATCCTTCATCGTTCTTGTGAAGCGCACAAGCAGCTAAAATGACTATGCGTCTTTTTTTAAAGTCTTTACTTTTGATTTTACAGCTTTGCCTAGCCACGGCGTCAACAAAGGCACCTCAGAACCGTCAATCCGCTTTACTGTGTCACCTAATTCCACGGCCAATTGAACAGAAGCATTATGTGTGGCTTTTCCAATGTCGTAGTCAGCCAAACTGGTTAAACCGCCTGCAGGCTCGGCCGCGTAACGGCCACTTTGCGATCCTGGTGTCGGAACTTTACCAGCAGCCATATCATCAATCAGATTGGCAAATTTATCAGATGTGAGATCTTCGTAGTAATCTTTACCAATTTGAACCATTGGCGCATTTGCACAAGCGCCCAAGCACTCAACTTCTTCCCAGCTAAACATACCATTCTCAGAGATTGTATGTGGCTTGACCGCAATTTTATCTTGGCATACTGCGACCAAGTCCTCAGCACCACAAATCATGCAGGTTGTGGTACCACAGACTTGGAAATGCGCCACTTGCCCTACAGGCTGAAGCTGGAACATGAAGTAGAAGGTCGCAACTTCCAAAACACGAATATATGCCATATCGAGCATATCCGCTATGGCCTCCAAAGCGGGTCGCGACAACCAGCCTTCCTGCTCTTGCGCCCGCCACAACAAAGGTATTACGGCGCTGGCCTGACGACCTTCGGGAAATTTAGTCTTCTGCGCCTCCGCCCACGCAAAATTGGCAGTCGTAAAAGCGAAGGAAGCAGGTTGGTCTGCGTTTAGTCGACGAAGCATATATGGCCCTTATTATTCAGCATTCAAAAATGCGAAAATGATTTAAATTTCTAACATCTAAGATCATCTGTCGATCTCCCCAAACACAACATCCATAGTGCCTATGATTGCAGCGACATCTGCGAGCTGGTGCCCCTTGCAAAGATGGTCCATCGCTTGCAGGTGTAAAAACCCCGGCGCCCGGATTTTAGTACGGTATGGTTTGTTGCTACCGTCTGCTACCAAATAAACACCAAATTCCCCCTTAGGTGCTTCGACGGAGGCATAAACTTCTCCAGCAGGGACGTGAAAACCCTCCGTGTATAGCTTAAAGTGGTGAATCAGCGCCTCCATGGACTGCTTCATCTCACCACGCTTCGGTGGGCTCAACTTCCCACGAGCTATAACTTCCCCTGGGGCATCACGAAGTTTGCCAATACTTTGTTTAATAATGGACACAGATTGCCTCATCTCTTCCATCCTACACAGATAGCGATCATAGCAATCACCATTTTTACCAACTGGAATTTGAAAATCAAATTCGTCATAACACTCATAAGGTTGTGAGCGCCGAAGATCCCATGCAAAGCCCGAGCCACGGACCATTACCCCACTGAATCCAAATTTTTGAATATCGTCTTCAGTTACAACACCAATATCGGCGTTCCGCTGTTTGAAAATCCTATTTTCATTCAGAATTGTCTCAATATCATCAAGAACAGCAGGAAACAAATGGCACCACTCTTCGATATCATCCAACAAGCTATCCGGTAAGTCTTGGTGCACACCACCAGGACGAAAATATGCTGCATGCAAACGTGCGCCACATGCCCTTTCGTAAAAGATCATTAACTTCTCGCGCTCTTCAAAGCCCCAAGTCAGTGGCGTCATAGCTCCCACATCCATTGCCTGTGTGGTTACATTCAGTAGATGGCTCAATACTCGACCTATCTCCGAATATAATACTCTAATCAAGCTAGCTCTACGCGGTACTTTTGTCCCAGTCAGCTTTTCGATTGCCAAACACCAGGCATGTTCTTGGTTCATTGGAGCAACGTAGTCCAACCTATCGAAGTAAGGCAGGTTTTGCAAATAAGTCCGGCTTTCCATCAACTTTTCTGTACCACGGTGTAATAGACCAATGTGAGGATCACATCGCTCTACAATTTCACCATCCAGCTCCAATACAAGCCGTAGCACACCATGTGCCGCAGGGTGTTGAGGGCCAAAGTTAATATTAAAATTACGTATTTTTTGCTCGCCAGTCAAAGCGTCATCAAAATTGGAGCCGTCCATTAACCACCTCCCTTATGGCCGTTTGAATCTTGTTTTTTTGGATAGCAACTATTCTGATAGCGCTGCCCATTTTCACGCAACAACAAATAATATTCCACCATTCTTGCGGTAATACTAGTAATCTTATTAAGATAATCCATCTATTTTGCCTTGGCTTCATCAGTTTTTTCGTCACCTGGGAGCACATACTTAGCACCCTCCCAAGGCGACATAAAATCAAACTGGCGATACTCTTGAACAAGCGAAACAGGTTCATAAACTACTCGTTTTTCAACTTCATCATAACGTAATTCAGTATAGCCTGTAGTTGGGAAATCTTTACGAAGTGGATGACCGCGAAATCCATAGTCAGTCAGTAAGCGTCGCAAATCAGGGTGGCCAGAAAATAAAATGCCAAACATATCAAAAACTTCTCGCTCAAACCAATTGGCCGAAGGGTGGATTTCTATGATTGAGGCGACCAAGTCCTGCTCACGCACCGACATCCGCAAGCGCACACGGTGGTTTTGGTACATGCTCAGCAAGTGATACACGACCTCAAACCGCTTCTCGCGGCCAGGATAGTCCACCGCAGTTATATCAACTAAGCTCGAAAACCGACAGCCGCGATCAGATTTCAGAAAATCAACAAGGCCCAATATGCTCGATGGGGCAACGTCCATGTTCAATTCACCAAAAGCGATCTCATATGCCAAAATACAATCTGGCCGTTTCGCCGCAATCAAAGCTCCAAGTTCTTCTAACGCTTTTGTCATTTAACAACTTTCTTAGACCCACACACCATAATCAAACTGGCCAACTCTTGAAACTGAAACACACCCAAAATAACCCATTTTGATTACTTTAAAATATCACAAAAACATGAGTAATACTTACAAAAATAACCATTGATCCTTCCAGAATCTCCTAAAAACCACCATTTTTTAAAGAAACAAATGACCTAAGCTTGACACCCATAGCTTTACCTAACGATTGTTCCTGTTCTGCGGATCTTGCGCTGGAGTTGCAAAATCCCATAAAGAAGTGCCTCTGCCGTAGGGGGGCAACCAGGAACATAAACATCTACAGGAACAATTCGATCACAGCCACGAACCACAGAATAACTGTAGTGATAATAACCCCCACCATTAGCACAGGATCCCATTGAAATCACGTAACGTGGTTCTGGCATTTGATCATAGACTTTCCGAAGAGCGGGAGCCATCTTATTGGTCAAAGTACCTGCAACTATCATTAGATCAGATTGCCTAGGGCTTGCGCGCGGTGCAGTTCCAAAACGTTCAAGGTCATAACGAGGGGTTGATGCATGCATCATTTCCACAGCGCAACAGGCCAAACCAAAAGTCATCCAATGCAAACTACCAGTACGAGCCCAGTTGATTATATCCTCAGTGGACGTAACTAAAAAGCCTTTGTCTTGGAGCTCAGCGTTAAGATTTTGCGCAGCCACTTCGCGGTCAGAGGCTGCGGTATTAGTCCCAGTCATCACTCCCATTCCAGGGCTCCCTTTTTCCATTCGTAAGCAAACCCAATGGTTAGTACAGCAAGAAATACCATCATCGACCAAAAAGATAACATACTGATATCCTTAAAAGCCACGGCCCAAGGAAATAAAAACGCGATCTCAAGATCAAATATAATAAACAAAATTGCCACCAAATAAAAGCGTACGTCAAATTTCATCCGAGCATCGTCAAATGCGTTAAAGCCACATTCATAAGCTGATAATTTTTCAGGGTCTGGGTTTCGGACAGCGAGAACTGCGGCGGCCAAGAGCAATACAGCGCCTAACGCTATTGCTACGGCCAATAGCATCAAAATTGGTAGGTAATCCTGTGCAATATTTTCCAAATTGGCTCCTTACTTGCGCCACTTCTTGCGCCACTTTAGGCATGTAGTACGCTTAGCGCTCAAAAGGGTCAACGCCCCGATCACGCAACAATGGGCTTGATTGCAAAATTTTAGCACTCATGTATCACCGGTTACCCAAGGTGGTATAGTTTTTGATAAGAAGGCTGCAATACCCTGCTCTGCTTCATTGCTCTCCCATTGAGTTATCAGGGCAGATACGGTCATTTCAATAGTCTGCGAGTCAATCTTAGGGCCCAAAGCCCGAGCCAATGCCTTAGCGGCTGCAACAGCACCGGGCGCACAGCTCAAATATGGTAGCACTTCGTCATCGATAGCAGTATCAAGCACCTGCGCAGGCACCACAGAGGCTAGCAGGCCAAGTTGCTCGGCTTCCTGTGCTGAAAACTTTCGCGACGACATGAAAACCCGCCTAGCGCGTGACTCACCCATACGCGCAATCACATAGGGGCTAATCGTAGCCGGGATCAAACCTAGTTTAGTTTCTGTGAGACCTACCAAGGCACCTTCGACCCCGACAGCCACATCACAGATCGCAGCTAAACCAACACCACCGCCGAAAGCATTGCCATGAATGCGTCCAATTACCGGTTGTGGCAAAAGGTTCCATGAATGAAGCATAACAGCCAATGCCCGAGCGCCTGCCGCTCGAGTAGTGCTCCCAGCAGCCATCTGCGCCTGCATCCAAGTCAGGTCACCACCCGCACAAAAACTTTTACCACGGGCAGCCAGCACAACCACCCTCGCATCACTCTGGCGCAGATCTGATGCCATGGCACTCAAATCAGCAATCATTTGCTCGGATATCGCATTATGTTTTTCTGGCCTGTTGAGCCAAACAGTGCATACTCCGCGCTCGTCTGTTTCACTCTGAACCGTATCAAACTGCATATTTTTGTCCCACTATCTTACGTGCTAATTTAGCCACATCCGCCAATGCCGACCGGTTCGGGTTACCTAAAATATTATAGCCCTTTGAAATCAAGTGGTCGTAAACTTTCTCTGTATCCACGTTGCCCTTAGCACCCGGCGCATAAGGACAGCCGCCGAGACCTGCGATCGAAGCATCAAATATCCGCAATCCATATTCTAGCGAAACGTCAATATTGGCTAAAGCCCGCCCGGCGGTGTCATGGTAATGCCCGGCCAAGCTCCCGGCCGGAACCACTTGTAATACCGCTTCCAGCATTTTAGCCACCTGCTCGGGATGAGCTGTGCCGATCGTGTCACCCAAAGAGACCTCATCACAGCCTGCTCGGTGCAGTATCCGCGCCAAACGCGCCACGTCCGCAGGCTTTACTGCGCCGTCATACGGGCAGTCAGTAACGCAGGAAATATAGCCACGGAGCCTGATATTTGTTGAGGTTTTGTGCTTGAACTCTTTAATTAACGCTTTTACCCGCGCAATAGCTCCAACCAAGGAGGTGTTGGTATTAGCCTGGTTAAACCCCTCAGTGGCTGCAATAAAGATGCAAACCCCATGAACTGGTGTCTGCAAAGCGTTCTGCAAGCCGCGAGTGTTTGGAGCCAGCGCATAAAGCTGGGCCCGGCCAGGAGTGCTTCCAGAAACAACCCCAGCCCCATCAGCCATTTGCGGCACCCATTTAGGACTTACAAAACTGGCGCACTCAATCCGCAAAAGCCCTGCGCGAGCCAAACTCTCTGTCAAGACAATTTTTTCCTCCGTAGCAATAAAAACTGGTTCATTTTGTAGCCCATCACGGGGACCAACTTCAAAGATCTCAACTGTCTTTGACATCATCCTTCCTCAGTTTTTGTAATGATAACAGCTATGACCTGCCCACCATCCACCTGAGTATTTTTAGTCACGTTTAATTGCTGCACACGCCCCGCTTCAGTTGCCCGCAGGGTGTGTTGCATCTTCATAGCCTCTAGCACCACAATAGGATCACCCTCCGCCACGATTTGCCCAGCAAAACAAAACACCTCCCTAACCAGACCCGGCATCGGCGCAATGATCAAACCGTCAGATTCTATCGAAGCCCTACGATCAAGCTGGTTAAGGCAGTCGAATACTAAGGTTTGTGCCATAAAGAGATAAACTTTGCCCGCGCCTAACACCACAGGAACCTGCACCCCGCCCGCAGCGCACCAGCCTGTTGCGCTGCGCTGCAAAGACACATTTTTTCCATCCACATCCACAACGGCGTTAGCACCTTGCAGTGTAACTTGAATATTTTTTGTTTGATCTTGGCAGAGCAAGGTAACCTGTCTGCGCAGTGGAGTAAAATTACTGAAGCCTTGCAATGCCACGGCCTGCGGCTGGTCAGGCAGTTCCATCGCAGCAAGTGCGGCCAGGGCCCAATCTTCAGGACTTGGGGTCGCCACTTCGGTCAAGACCCCCAAATCACGGCTAATTAGCCCAGTATCAAATTTTCCTGCAATAAATGCAGGATGCCCCAAAAGAACGATTAAAAAATCACGGTTGGTCTTTACACCAGCAATTTGTGTCAATTTCAGCCCACGCAGCAGTCGCTGTAAAGCCGTTGCACGATCCGGACCTGTTGCAATCAGCTTTGCGATCAAGGGGTCATAGAAAGGGCCAACCTCATCACCAGTGCCCACCCCAGTTTCTACGCGCAACCCAGGACCAAAAGATAGATGATGTAGGGTCCCAATAGAAGGTAAAAATTCGACCTGCGGATCTTCAGCGTATAGGCGCGCTTCGATGGAATGCCCTTTAGCAACAATATCAGATTGTACCTTCGGCAAGCTTTCACCTGCGGCGACGCGCAATTGCCAAGCAACCAGATCCAACCCTAAAATCTCTTCAGTTACGGGGTGTTCCACCTGCAAGCGTGTATTCATCTCCATGAAAAAGAAGCTGTCAGTCGTTAAAGGCCCACTACCATCCACAATAAATTCTACCGTACCAGCACTACTGTAGCCAATAGCCTCAGCCGCACGAACCGCAGCAAGGCCCATGGCATTGCGCACAGTGTATGGCATGTCGGGGGCTGGCGCCTCCTCCACAACCTTCTGGTGCCGGCGCTGCAGTGAGCAGTCACGCTCATAAAGATGTATCGTTTTTTGGCCATCACCAAATACTTGGATCTCAATATGTCGTGGGTTAGGGACGAACTTCTCAATCAAAACCTGGGCATTTCCAAAGGCACCTTGGGCTTCTGATTGGGCGGAGATCAAATGCGCCTCAAAATCGCTAGCTTGCTCTACCAAACGCATGCCTTTGCCACCGCCGCCAGCCACAGCTTTTATCAAAATAGGATAGCCGATATTGAGGGCGGCCTGTTTCAACACATCCAATGATTGATCCCCTTGGTGATATCCTGGGACAACAGGAACTTTTGCATTTTCCATCAATGTCTTGGCAGAATCTTTCAACCCCATAGCCCGAATGGCCGAAGGTGGAGGGCCCACCCAAATCAAACCAGCATCCAGCACCGCTTGCGCAAAATCCGGATCCTCAGACAAAAATCCGTAGCCTGGGTGAATAGCATCCGCGCCCCGCGCCTGCCCCGCGGCAATGATATCGGATCCGCGCAAATAGCTTTCCATCGGCGTATTGCCTCCCAGGTGCACCACGTCATCACAAGCCAACACATGCATGGCCTGCCAGTCGGCGGCAGAAGCAATAGCCAGAGTTTCAATTTGCATTTGCGATGCTGTTCGTGCGATGCGACAAGCAATCTCGCCTCGGTTTGCAATCAGGAGCTTGCGGATCATTAGCACTCACTTTCAGCGCGATAGCTGCGGTACCGCCTACGAAATATGAAATTGGGGCGGTCGCCTTCAAACATGTAAAAGCATACGCCCACAGTCACCAGAGCATTAATGAGATCATAATATTGCGAAGGGCTGACCACGATAGTGCCGTAACTAGTAGCCTGACTAAAAAACCGAATGAGCAAGATTATAGGAACAAACAAGGACACCAAATATGCTGGACGGTTACGAAGAACTAATCCAACCCCAGCTGCAAACATGGCAAAGCCATAACACAAACGCGGTAACGAAGTGCCGCTCCCCAAAACAATTTCTAAGCCGCCCACACAGACAAACCACAGACAGATGGTCCAAATTAAAGAGTCAAATTTTCCCTTTTTATGGCCGCGCACCTGCGCCTCGCTTACATACACCCAGTGGCGGCCAAAGCTATCAGGTTGGGTTAGAATTGTATCAGGTTCACGGTTCATCATTACATCCTAAAGACGCCAAATTTTGTTTCTTCAATTGGTGCGTTCAACGCAGCGCGCAGCGACAACACCAAAACCTTGCGGCTGTCACGCGGATCAATCACACCATCATCCCAAAGCCGCGCACTGGCATAAAGCGGGTCGGATTGGGTTTCAAACATATCCAATGTGGGTTGTTTAAATGCTGCCTCTTGCTCGTCGCTCCAGCTATCACCAGCACGCTCGACCGCATCGCGTTTGACTGTGGCCAAAACGCCAGCCGCCTGTGGCCCACCCATAACCGCAGTCCGTGAGGTCGGCCACGTCCACAAAAACCGTGGCTGAAATGCGCGGCCGGCCATGCCGTAATTTCCCGCCCCATAGCTGCCACCCACAATCATCGTGATTTTAGGCACTGAGGTACAGGCCACTGCAGTCACCATTTTAGCCCCATGGCGGGCAATACCTTCATTTTCGTATTTTTTACCTACCATAAATCCAGTAATATTTTGTAAAAAAATTAGCGGTGTTTTACGTTGGCTGCAGAGTTCAATAAAGTGCGCACCTTTTTGGGCAGCCTCAGAAAACAGCACGCCATTGTTCGCTACTATCCCAACCGGCATGCCCTCAATATGCGCAAATCCTGTAACCAATGTAGGGCCGAACCGGGCTTTAAATTCATCAAATTTGCTTCCATCTACCACCCGCAAAATCACCTCACGAATATCATAAGGTGTGCTTAGATCAGCCGGGATCACGTCAAACAAATCCTCCATCCCAGACTGCGGTACTAACCCAGTTTGTGCATTTCTATGCAAAGCAGGCTGCAGATGCCGGACGGCTTCACGAGCCAAAGCTAAGGCATGTTTGTCATCCTCAGCCAAATAATCCACTACGCCAGATAGGCGGGTGTGCACATCACCGCCACCCAAATCTTCCGCTGTGACAATCTCTCCCGTAGCGGCTTTAACTAACGGGGGCCCAGCCAAAAATATTGTGCCCTGCTCTTGAACAATGATCGAGACATCTGACATGGCAGGAACATAGGCACCACCCGCTGTACAAGAGCCCATTACCACAGCTATCTGGGCAATACCCTTGGCAGACATCTGCGCTTGATTATAGAAAATTCGTCCAAAATGTTCCCTATCAGCGAAAACCTCGTCTTGATTGGGTAGATTGGCCCCACCGCTATCGACCAAAGATACTACCGGTAAATTGCATTCCTCAGCAATTTCTTGGGCCCGAAGGTGTTTTTTTACAGTTATGGGGTAATAAGTCCCCCCCTTTACCGTCGCATCATTGCAAATAACCATAACGTCCCGGCCATGCACCTGCCCAATACCAGCAATCAAACCTGCGCAGGGGGCTGCGCCACCATACATGCCGTGTGCCGCTGTGGCACCAATTTCCAGAAAAGTACTGCCTGGGTCCAACAGGTTGGCCACGCGTTCACGTGGCAGCATCTTACCACGACTCTCGTGGCGGGTTCGTGACTTCTCACCGCCGCCCTGTGCCGCAGAAAGGGCAGCCTCCTGAACACGCAGGAGCGCAGCCAAATGCACATTGCGCGCGCTGGGCGAGATTGGATCAATCACTGCCGCCCCTCCCTAATTTTTCATTACGCAGTATTCAGCCGTTGATCGACCTTCCAAACAGGCAGCGTATTCCCCTGTCAGTCCTGAAATCTCTGTAATCTGGCAGCCCAATTGCTTTGCCGCCACCAAAGGGTCATCTATATCATCCATTCCAGCCTGGCATTTTTGCGAGACATAGTTGATCCAGCCACTTAAAATTTTGGCAAGATCTTCCGCAGACTTCAGTGTAATCGCATCAGTCACATCTGACTGCAAAAGTTGCATGCTGCCATTCCAATCCTTCCACTGCCCTTGCAAACAAGCCACATGAGCATCAGAACCCACCTGATCTCCCGAGCAGGGCGCAAACATTAAGCCCAAACATTGGCTCCAAGTTGTAGTGGCCTGCATGTTTTCAAGACAAGCCATAACGTTAATATGTTTTTGTGGCAGACTGCTTTGAGCCTGAACAGAGGTATTAAATAGACAAAAAACCGCCATAATTATTATTATTTTCATACCATTTTTCCCATCAGTTCACGGCCCACCAACATGCGGCGGATCTCGCTTGTACCTGCACCAATTTCCATCAACTTTGCGTCACGAAACAATCTTGCCACGGGCGCATCATTCAAAAATCCAGCACCACCCAAAGC
>JAVLEV010000006.1:29175-31964 GCA_031920365.1 Planktomarina sp.
AAGCAAGCCGCCATAATCCCAAGACCAATCCCAGCCAAAACCACACGTTCGTAATCCAGCCCAGACATCAAAACCTTAGCTCCTGCACCCTCTTGAAGCAGTACGTTTTCAAACGGTACTTCCACATTTTCAAAAATTAACTCCGCCGTATTAGAGCCGCGCATTCCCAGCTTATCAAAATGCGCACTAGTTGAAAATCCAACCATGTCTCGCTCAATCAAAAAAGCAGTTAACCCGCGCGAGCCAGCTTCAGGATCAGTTTTGGCATATACCACCAAAACATCCGCATCTGGACCATTGGTGATCCAAAACTTATTGCCATTGATTCTATAATAGCCATTACGCTTTTCAGCATGCAGACTCATTGATATCACATCCGAGCCCGCATTGGCTTCACTCATAGCCAATGCACCCACATGGTCTCCGGAGACCAGTTTGGGTAGATATTTCTGCTTTTGCTCCACTGTTCCGTTTAATCGTATCTGGTTAACACATAAATTAGAGTGCGCCCCATAAGACAGGCTCACACTTGCAGAGGCACGAGCAATCTCCTCAATTACAATTGTATGAGCCAGGTAGCCGAGACCAACGCCACCGAATTCCTCTTCAACAGTGACACCCAAAACCCCAATATCGCCCATAGATTTCCAGAGATGCGTAGGAAAATTATTACTACGATCCACCTCAGCAGCCAGAGGTTTTATCTTATCCTGCGAAAAGCGGTGTACATGCTCTTGCAAAGCATGGATATCCTCACCAAGGTCAAAACGCATTGAAGCTGTAAACATAGTGACTCCATTTATTGAACGGTCGTTCAATTCATTCATATTTACTGGGTATTGTCTAGTCTCAGGTATCAACTACTGCCATAGGGCTAAAATTAATCTATACTGTGAAACACACGTGTCACTTCCTCACTAATAATTTTAGCAACTAGGGCGCAATCGTCCAGTGAAAAAGTCAAAGGCAGGCGCATATCCACAATCCCATGCAAAACCCGGTCACTTTCAGGCATGGGCTCACTTGGTGCATAGGTCCAGCTATCATAGCGACTGGTAAAGCCAATAGGATCGGCAGCGCCAAACCATTTTAACTCAACGCCACGTGCAAGACACCGGGCCACCATTTCCAAAATGGCTGTGTCAGGCCATTCTAACAGTAAAAACTGATACGAGGAGGCTACAAACTTCTCTTTCTGTGGTCGCTTTACACGGGTCAAGCCGGCCAACTGACACAAAGCGCTATCTATCACTTGATAACGAACATTCCATGCATGGCATTGGCTTTTAAGCCGCCATAATTGTGGCCGCAGAATCGCTGCGCGTAAATTATCCATCCTGCCTGAGATGTTTGGCGTAACCAAACGCACCTTTTCAAAAGCGTCAGCTGGCGGACCAGCGCGGTGCTTTTCATATATCATATAGCTGCCCGACAGCATGATGGCACGGGCCATTATTTCATCATCATCACAGACTAAAAGCCCACCTTCTCCAGAGTTCACGTGCTTATAGGTCTGGCAAGAATAACAGCCGATAACACCTGAGCGGCCGGACCACGTATCGCCCCATTTCGCGCCCATAGTGTGGGCGCAATCCTCTATGACCAGTAGATTGTAGGCCCGCGCTAATTTCATCAGTTCGTCCATGTCCACTATATGGCCACGCATATGCGACAGCATCAGTACATCTGCATCATCCGCCTTGGCCGCTAGGTCATCGAGATCAATGACTAAACCCTCAGTAACACCCACAAAGATAGGTACCGCCCCCACAGAAGCAATCGCCCCTGGCACAGGGGCCAGCGTGAAGGCATTGGTCAGCACTTTGTCGCCTGGCTTCACCCCAACCGCGCGAAGGGCGGTAGCCAACGCATACCCCCCTGACGCTACTGCCAAGCAATATTTAGCTCCTATTTGTGCCGCAAACTCCTGCTCCAACAGTGCAGCCTCCGCCACCTCGCCTTCAGCCTCATTATAACGGTGTAAGCGACCATGCCGCATCACAGCGATCGCCGCAGAAATAGAATCGTCTGGGATAGGTTCTTGCTGAGTAAAATTACCGCGAAATATATCATTCATTTAAAAGGTTTTGGTCTTACATGGCACAAAGTCAATGCCGTTTAAGCTACGATGTCGCAAACGCACAATAATTTAAGTTAAACGAGCTCAAGGTAAAAAAATCTAAGGAGAGCAAATACTAAAGGTGGTTGATGTGTTGTATATTTTTTTTACTATACAAAGAAACACATTAGCTCATCTGGCATAGGCTGAATTACGAGATAATTTTCACTTGCATATTTATCACCTCTTTGCCAATCGCGCACAAATATTTTACATATTGTTGCTTTGTCACTTGATAAAATTCAGGATCGAATTGGCATTCGACCCGTTATCTCAACCAATCAGCTGAGCAACCAATTTGGGCAGGTCTGCGAAATCTTGCAACGTTGCCGCAGGCCCAAGTGCGGCCATATCAGCACCGCTGGGGCCAAATGTCACAAGTACCGAATGCACATCCGCATTGGCCGCAGTGTTGCGATCGGTGATTGTGTCACCAATTAAGCAAACACGGCCGCGATCCCCACCTGCCCTGTCCACCGCGGCCCAAAGTGGCGCGGGGTCAGGTTTTCGAACTGATAAAGTATCCGCACCCACCAGAGCATCAAAGGCATCTGTAGCCCCGAGTGCCCCCATTAGCTGAAGGGCCAAGGCTTCAGGCTTATTTGTGCAAATCGCGACTGCATATCCAGCTTTCCGCAGTATTGCTACCGCAGCTAGAGCACCCGGATAA
>JAVLEV010000007.1:0-30336 GCA_031920365.1 Planktomarina sp.
ACACTCAGATACCGCTTGCCTTTTTTGCCACAAGGATTTGCGCAGTCAAAGATGCTGTAGTGCTCTTCCTTTAAATGTGGTGCCCCTTCCAAAGTCATTGTACCGCAAACGTGATCATTTGCAGCCTCAATCGCTTTACGGCCGAAACCAAGATGAGTCAGAAGATCAAAAGTTGGATCCATCATTTTGTCAGATGGAATTCCAAGGACGTCAGTACAAAATTCAGCCCCAAGCGTCCATTGATTAAACACAAATCGTATATCAAATGCCGATGGAAGAGCGGCCTCAATTTTGTTAATCTCAGCTTGGCCAAAGCCGTGGCCTATTAATGAAGTGTGATTGATTCCAGGCGCATTACCCATTGAGCCATGGCCCACTGCATAACTAACAATCTCCTCGATTTGGTTGCTGCGGTAACCCTGCTTGGCCAGGCCAGCCGGTACAGAACGGTTTATGATCTTAAAGTAACCACCACCAGCTAGTTTTTTGAATTTTACCAACGCAAAGTCAGGCTCAATACCTGTCGTATCGCAATCCATCACTAAGCCAATCGTCCCAGTTGGCGCAATCACAGTCGATTGCGCATTTCGGTAACCATGCTTTTCACCGAGGGAAATAGCGTTGTCCCAGCTAGATTTTGAAAGAGCTATCAAACCCTTGTCTGGACAATTTTTATGATCCAAAGCTACCGGCTTGATCGCAAGACTTTCGTAGCTGTCCGTTTCTCCATAGGCTGCCCGCCGGTGGTTGCGCATCACTCTAAGCATGCTTTCAGCGTTTTTCTTATAGCCCGGAAACGGACCCAACTCACTCGCCATTTCTGCCGAAGTGGCGTATGCAACACCGGTCATTACCGCAGTCAGCGCTCCACAGAGTGCACGCCCTTCGTCGCTGTCATAGCCATAACCCATATTCATTAAAAGACCACCAATATTGGCATAGCCAAGGCCCAGTGTGCGAAAGTCATGAGAACGTTGCGCAATTTCTTTAGATGGGAATTGCGCCATTAAAACGCTGATTTCCAAAGTAATCGTCCATAATCGCGTGGCGTGGACATAGTCTTTCGCCTGGAACTCTCCATTTTCATAAAAAGTGAGCAAGTTCATGGATGCCAAGTTACAAGCGGTATTATCCAAAAACATATATTCTGAACACGGATTTGATCCACGTATCTCACCGTCCGCTGGGCAGGTATGCCAAGCATTTACTGTATCATGGTATTGGATACCCGGATCAGCACAGGCCCAGGCCGCATGACCCACCTGGTCCCATAAATCCCGAGCTTTCATAGTTTTAGCCACTGCACCATCGGTACGGTTTATTAATTCCCAATCAGCATCTTTTTCGACAGCGTAAAGAAACGCATCGGTAACCCGAATTGAATTGTTAGAGTTTTGACCTGACACTGAATTATAAGCTTCAGAATCCCAGTCAGTATCGTACGTTGGAAATTCAATACTGGTATGACCCTGCTTTGCATAATCCAAAACTCGTTTTACATATGTCTCTGGGATAGACACTTTCTTCGCAGCTTTGACAGCCTCCTTCAGAGCAGTGTTCACATTTGGGTCATAAGCGCCTTCAGCCGCACCGTCCCAGGACTTAATTGCAGCAAACAGCATATTAAGCTTCTCTTCGTGCATTTTTGAGCCGGCAACGATGGAGGCCACCTTTTGCTCTTCAATAACCTTCCAATTGATAAAGTCTTCTATGTCTGGATGGTCTGCATCACAAATGACCATTTTAGCTGCCCTGCGGGTTGTACCACCCGACTTAATAGCACCTGCGGCACGGTCCCCAATCTTCAGAAAACCCATTAAGCCAGATGATTGGCCGCCACCAGAAAGTGATTCACCAGAGCCGCGCAGAGATGAAAAGTTAGTCCCCGTCCCGGAGCCGTATTTAAATAGACGGGCTTCACGCACCCAAAGATCCATTATACCACCGTCGTTTACAAGATCATCCGAGACTGACTGAATAAAACATGCGTGCGGCTGCGGGTGCTCGTAACTGTTTTTTGACTTGGTTAACTCACCAGTTTTGAAGTCGACATAATGATGCCCTTGGGCAGGGCCATCAATGCCGTACGACCAATGTAGACCGGTATTGAACCACTGGGGAGAATTGGGGGCGGCGCGTTGTGTAGCGAGCATATAGCGCATTTCATCGTAATACGCGCTGGCATCTTCTTCACTGGAAAAATAACCGCCCTTCCAACCCCAATAAGCCCAGGCGCCTGCTAACCGATCAAACACTTGCTTTGCAGACGTCTCTCCACCGAAAGTAGCATCGTCAGTAGGAACGTTCCGCCGTAAAAAACTTGGCATACCGGATTCTTTAACGCGCTTAGTTTCTGACGGAACGCCAGCCTTCCGAAAGTACTTTTGCGCCAAAACATCAGACGCTACCTGAGACCACTCGGCCGGGACTTCCAAATCGGCTAGGTGGAACACAATAGTCCCGTCAGGATTTCGAATCTCGCTGGTAGTAGTTGTAAACTCTACAGAGCTATACGCGTCCTCGTTGGCACGAGTAAAATGCCGCTTAATTTTCATTTCTGCCTCACTTCGCCGTTTAATTACGGCCTAATCCACAACAAACCAGCATTTACATGACCAAACCGCAAAACAATTGGGCGCCCTCTCCACGTAGTTGGAGATACCACATCTTGTGTATCGCCTAGCTGCAAGCGCTAATTGACCTCTATTTTGACATTTCGTCAACGTATTTTTAACATTTTTTTTGTTAAAAAACTCTTGACGTGTAATTAATACAGATTCGCAAAATTAAGATCGTAAGTTAAGTTAAAGAGGATATATAAATGCCGAATGCTTAAAGGTCATACCATCAAAAACCCAATACTTTAAAAGCTGACACATCGACTGACTATTCATCAAATATAAAAATCAGAAAAAGCATCATATACTTACTGTATTTTTACAGCAAACTGATTTTAAAAAGTGGTCGGGGCGGCGAGATTCGAACTCACGACCCCCTGTACCCAAAACAGGTGCGCTACCAGACTGCGCCACGCCCCGACACTTGAGCTTGTTTAGGCAATCGAATTGGAAATGAAAAGAGCCTTTTACCGACAAGCCAGGGTTTTTTTTCCTTGTACAAGACGCGCATGGTTCAAAATAGTATCTTCGCCAAGGTTTAAGGTTTCAGCCAGACCAGCATTGATCTCAAGAACATATTGAACTGGGCCAGAGCTTCGCAAAACTGTAAGATCGCCTGGGATCGTATTGTCTCGAATATCAAGCAAAATGCCCTCCGCCGTAAAGTACAAAATATCCAAAGGAATACTGGTATTTTTCATCCAAAATCCGACCTGCTGGGGGCCGTCATAGACAAACAACATGCTTGCAAATTTAGCCAAGCTGGCGCGATTCATCAATCCCCGGGCCCGCTCAGCATCGGTATCTGCAACCTCAACAGTGAATTTAGCACTACCCCATGAACCAGACAAGTGTACGTGATCAACTACACAATCTGCCAGCGAACGACTGCATAAAATGACATATATTATTACTGTCCAAGCATTACGTAATACCATTTTATCCTCGAAACCCCTCACTTAGCAACGTAACTTTATACCACAGCCCCCACGAGGGCCCTAAGTCACATCGCTATGCAGCCACAAGCTTTGGAAACAACATGGTAAAACCATCCAGTGCAGCATGTGTAAATTTTAAAATTTTGATACCAAGGAAAACATTAAGGGTACAACCTATCAACTGTCCATTCCGCCTCTTGCGTATCACGTGCCCAGCGGAACCGGTCATGCAATCGCGCTTCTCCATCGGCCCAAAACTCTAACTCAACGGGCCGAATTCTAATCCCACCCCAAAACTCAGGGCGGGTTATGTTTTCGCCATATTTGGCCTCAAGCGTTGCAACCCGGTCCATTAAAAAATTTCGCGACTGAAGTATTTGAGATTGTTGTGACGCCACAGCCCCAACGCGCGATAAAATAGATCTACTAGAGAAATACTCGTCTGCCACTGGGCCATCTTCACGCTCAACGATGCCACGACAACGAATCTGACGGCGTAGAGATTTCCAATGAATTACAAACGCAGCTTTACCCGCACCAAAAGCCTCTTCTGCTTTTTTACTACCATAGTTTGTATAAAAAACAAATGCATCGTCTTCGACCGATTTCAGCAACACAACTCGCACATTCGGCATGCCATCACCATCCACAGTAGACAGGGCCATAGCATTAGGGTCATTTAATTCGACCTCCTCTGCCTCACCCAACCATCGCCGTGCAATTATAAAAGGATTATTGCCCGCAAAAATTTCAGTTCTTTTTTCCATGTCGGATGTTGCCTTTGGGTTGATGGATGATGCGTGTTCGCTTACATGAAACATAACTTATTTTTTGATGGGGGAAAGTCCAATGGGGCTTATGACCGGCAAAAGGGGCCTTATCATGGGCCTCGCTAACGATAAATCCATAGCCTGGGGCATTGCAGAGGCCCTGCACGCACAGGGCGCCGATATAGGTGTTACCTACGTCGGCGATGCTATGAAAAAGCGGGTTCTACCTTTAGCAGCACAAATCGATGCGTCGATTGTTGCTGAATGCGACGTGGGGGATCCGAGCTCTATCACAGCACTTATGGATGAGACAAAGGAACGATGGGGTCAGATTGACTTTATAGTACACGCTATTGGTTTCTCTGATAAATCCGAACTTAGAGGCCAGTATATAAACACGTCGCGCGATAATTTTTTAATGACACTAGATATTTCAGCATACTCTTTTACGGCAATTCTGCAGGCAGCTCAAGAGCTTTTGGCACCGGGCGCATCATGTCTAACGCTCACTTATTACGGAGCAGAAAAAGTGATGCCCAATTATAATGTAATGGGAGTTGCTAAAGCAGCTTTGGAGGCTTCAGTTCGATATCTGGCTGAAGATTTAGGTCGCAATAATATCCGCGTAAATGCGATCAGCGCCGGCACAATCAAGACGTTGGCGGCATCTGGTATTGGTGACTTTCGTGAGATTATGAAGTGGAATGAGACCAATAGTCCCCTGCGGCGTACGGTGACGCAAGCGGAGGTTGGAAAATCCGCACTGTATTTGCTCTCCGACCTTGGATCCGGCGTAACAGGTGAAATTTTGCATGTAGATGCAGGCTATCATGTTATAGGAATGAAGGGTCTGGACTTGCCAGAATAGTGCTACCAAGACCAATAAGATTAGGAAAAATACATGTCAGATCTACTGCCACATGAAAAAGGCTTCCACGTTAGCTGGGATCAAATGCATCGAGACTCACGGGCTTTGGCTTGGCGGCTTGATGGCAAAGGCCCTGACGAGGGAGCGTGGAAGGCTATAGTAGCTATAACACGTGGCGGAATGGCTCCTGCGATGATTGTGGCGCGCGAACTGGATGTGCGGGCCGTTGATACCGTCAGCGTTAAAAGCTACCACCGTCAAGAACAAGCTGAAGCTGTTATCCTCAAAGCACCAGATGCAGAGTTAATGGGCGACGGCACAGGGATTTTGATTATTGATGACCTAGTCGACAGCGGCAAGACAATAGAACTGGTGCGGGCTAATTATCCCAAAGCACATTTTGCTACAGTTTATGCCAAACCTCAGGGTCGGCCAATGGTAGACACGTTTATCACTGAGGTCAGCCAAGATACATGGATATTTTTCCCATGGGATATGGCACTGCAATATGTACAACCATATCGTGGTATCGATTAACCCATTGCTACATGCTATGATCAACACAATATTACTATTAAGGATTACCATTTGAGCCGCAACATAATCATAGATACAGATCCAGGCCAGGATGATGCGGTGGCTATTTTGCTAGCTTTGGCATCTCCTGAGTTGAATGTACTCGGAATTACTTGCGTTGCGGGGAATGTACCTCTAGCGCGTACTACCCATAATGCTCGCCAAGTCTGTGAACTGGCTGGCCGATCAGATGTACTAGTATTTGCTGGCTGTGAACAGCCCATGGGCCGCGGCTTAGTCACAGCCGAACACGTACATGGGACCACCGGTTTAGACGGAGCTACTTTACCGGAACCACAGATGCCGATGCAGGCCGAGGGTGGCGTGGATTTTTTAATCAAATCCCTCCGTGAGGCGCCCAAAAAATCTATAACTCTGTGCGCCCTTGGGCCGCTAACAAATATTGGAACTGCGCTACTAAAGGCCCCAGATATTGCCGATAATGTTTGCCAAATTGTATTGATGGGTGGAGCTTACTTTGAGGTGGGGAACATAAGTCCTGCAGCAGAATTTAATATATTTGTTGACCCAGAAGCCGCAGACATTGTTTTTAAATCTAGTATTGATCTGGTGGTAGCACCGTTGGATGTGACCCATAAAGCTCTCACAAGCAATGCATGGATCAAAGAATTACGTGCGAAAAATAATCATGTTTGTGACACCGTAGCGGGCTGGACTGACTTTTTTGAGCGCTTTGATAGCGATAAATACGGGACCCAAGGCGCACCATTGCATGATCCCTGCGTAATCGCATACTTGATAGCCCCGGGCCTCTTCACTGGCAGGCATATAAACGTACAGATCGAAACCCAATCCCCACTAACACGCGGTATGACAGTTGCTGATTGGTGGCGAGTGACCGATAGGCCGGCAAATGCGCTATTTTTGGGCGATATCGATGCCGCTGGGTATTTCAGCCTAATTACCGAGAGAGTGGCGCAACTCTAATGCAAGCTGCTTGGGACAACAGCTACAGCCGGCTTCCTGAGCAAGTGTTTGTGCGTCATAACCCTATCCCTGTAGCCTCTCCGTCTGGCCTGGCGCTAAATCGAGACCTAGCTGAAGAATTAGGGATTATTTTTAGTAAGGATTGGGCTGAATTTATGGTTGGAAATCAAATTCCAAATGGCTCAGATCCAATCACTCAAGCTTATGCGGGTCACCAATTCGGCCACTGGAACCCACAGCTGGGTGACGGCCGAGCGGTGCTTTTGGGAGAAGTTTCAGGCAGTTTTGGCAGAGTAGATATCCAACTCAAAGGCGCAGGCCGCACTCCTTGGTCGCGCGGCGGTGATGGTAGGGCATGGTATGGACCCATTTTGCGCGAATATGTGATTTCTGAGTCAATGCACGCACTTGGCATTCCAACAACGCGAGCCCTGGCTGCCGTAGCCACAGGAGAAAGCGTCCTGCGCGAGCCTGGACCCCTGCCTGGCGCGGTCATCTGCCGGACCGCCAGTAGCCACATTCGGGTAGGCACCTTTCAATACTTCGCTTCACGTAAGGATCTTACTGCCCTTAAGGCACTATTAGATTACAGTATTGCAAGACACTATCCGCAAGCTAAAAACGCCGAAGAATTTTTGGAAGCAGCTGTCAATTCTCAAGCTTGCTTGATTGCCAAGTGGATGGGCGTTGGCTTCATTCACGGGGTAATGAACACCGACAATAGTCATGTTGGTGGAATTACAATTGACTACGGGCCCTGTGCCTTCATGGACAATTTCTTACCAACAAAAGTATTCAGCTCTATTGATAGGCAAGGGCGTTATGGCTATAGTAATCAGCCGAATATTGCGGCCTGGAACATGGCTCAGTTAGCTACTGCGCTTTTGCCATTAGCCGCTGACCAGAATACTGCAATAAAAAGTTACACTGAAATAGTACATAGTTTTGCAGATATTTTTGAAATCCAATATGCTAATGTCTTCTCCGCTAAACTAGGATTAAGTTCATGCACTGAAAGCACAGCTTTAATAGAACAGCTACTTAAAATGATGGCTCAGGTTGGAGCAGATTTCACTCAAAGCTTCCGCGCATTAGGAACTGATGATATTGGCTACTATATAGGGGAACATGCCGATTTTAACCTATGGCGCGACGCCTGGATGCAATCTGCGGATCACGACAAGCTAAACGATATCAACCCAGCTGTAATTGCACGAAACCACACGGTTGAAGCGATGATTACAAAATCAGTGGCTGGGGATATGCAACTATTCCATTCACTAAATAACACGCTCAAAAACCCCTTTGTAACCCCACAAAACTCTGCTTTCTCATGGGCACCTAAAGACAATGAGCTCGTCCACCAAACTTTTTGTGGGACCTAAGTTTATAGTAAGTAGAAACTTAGGCCAGCCTATGCCATAAGAACTCATGACATTTTTACAGATTTCTTCAGTACTCATTGTTTTAGCTGGCGCTTTTGCCGCAATAAACTCTATTTTTCTGCGCCTGCCCTCTGCAATTGGTATCTTAATTGTATCTCTTAGTGCATCGTTTTTCCTTTTATGTGTAGATTTAATTTGGCCAACTTTTGACCTTTTAAATATAATGCATCAAGCCGTAGATGGTTTTGGATTTTCAGCCGCCTTACTGGAGGGTATGCTTGGGTTACTACTCTTCGCCGGGGCACTACACGTCAAACTTTCAGACCTCAAAGAAAACTGGCGTGTTGTGCTGTTGATGGCAACAATGGGAGTTGCCCTGTCAACAGTCATAGCTGGTGTTGGATTTAGCTGGATCACCGGTGCACCCATCATGATCGCTCTAGTGTTTGGCGCTTTGATATCTCCTACCGATCCCGTAGCAGTATTGGGCATACTACGCGCAGCCAATTTAAAAAAATCATTAGAAACTAAAATCGCCGGTGAAAGCCTATTCAATGACGGTGTTGGGTATGTGGTGTTTCTAGTTTTGGTTGGTATAGCCTTTCCCGTCGGAGATGCGCACGGCGGCGGTTTTGGCAATGCAACGAAGCTGTTTGTACAAGAGGCCGTTGGCGGCGCTCTGCTGGGCATTGTACTAGGCTGGGGCACTTACAGAATTATGACTAAAATTGACGATTATTCTGTTGAAGTTTTGCTGACCCTGGCACTGGCCTTTGGCGGATATCAGCTTGCTATCTGGCTGCATGTGTCTGCACCTATTATGGCTGTCTGTGCTGGCTTATTGATTGGCGACGAGCTGACATCACATGCCATGAGCAAAAAAACTCGAGATTATGTCGATGCCTTCTGGAAGCTAATTGATGAGATTTTGAATGCCGTTTTGTTTCTCATGATTGGTCTCGAAGTTTTTGCAATAACGTTTTCTATGGATACAGTAATCGCCGGAGTTTTATCTATTGGACTCTCGCTTTTGGCGCGCTTGGTCGCGGTATTTGTTCCTATAACACTCTTGCGTCCGTTTCGTGAGTTTTCTAAAGGAATCGTACCAATCATGACTTGGGGTGGTCTAAAGGGAGGCATTTCAGTGGCATTGGCACTTTCCTTGCCAGATTCAGAATGGAAACCACTTATTTTGACAGTCACATATATTGTAGTTTTGTTCTCGATCATCGTACAAGGCCTTACTGTGGCTCCGCTAGCCAAGCGTGTTGGACGCAAGTCTAATTAAATTTAGAGCTAGCCTTGCTGCTTACTTAAATTAAGGGTGTGATCATGGCCAAGAATATAATTTATCGATGCGAACAGAATGGCCTCCGCATGACAGATCAGAGACGTGTTGTTGCTCAGGTTTTAGAAACATCTCATGATCATCCAGATGTCGAGGAACTTTATTTACGTGCCTCTAAGTTAGACCCGCGAATTTCCATTGCCACGGTGTACCGCGCAGTAAAGCTTTTCGAGGAATCTGGCATTTTAGAGAAGCTAGAATTTGGCGATGGGCGCGCACGATATGAAGATGCCGATCGCGATCACCACGACCATTTGATAGATATGCAAACCGGCGAGGTGATCGAGTTCATTGATCCAGATATTGAAGCCTTGCAAGAAAAAATTGCGGCCAGGTTGGGCTACAAACTCAAAGACCACCGCTTGGAGCTTTATGGAGTGCCCATAAAGCGTGTTAAGGATGAATGAGGCCAATGCCCGCGAAAACATACTGGGCATAGGCTTTATTGTTATCGCTATGGCGGGGTTCGCCGTCGAAGACGCTATAATAAAACAACTGACATCTCGCCTATCGCCTGGCCAAATTATGGTGATGATTGGTCTAGGTGGAACCTTGGGTTTTTACATCTTAGCACGCTACAATGGCCAAAAGCTAACCCAAGAAATTGCTTTCAATCGCTGGGTGGTCGGGCGTACATTGTCTGAACTAGTTGGCACTGGTTTCTTTGTGCTATCCTTAGCCATGGTCCCCATCACCACAATCTCCGCAATTATCCAAGTAAGCCCATTGCTAGTAACCCTGGGGGCCGCAGTTTTGTTGCGCGAAAAGGTTGGGGTGCGACGCTGGTCAGCTATTATGATTGGTTTACTCGGAGTAGTCATAATCCTACGGCCCTGGTCGGCCGAATTTGACGCCGCAGCGTTGCTTGCCGTCCTTGGGGTGGTTGGCCTGTCAGCGCGTGATTTGGCAACGCGACCTATACCCAACAAAACGCCAAGCTTAGTTTTAGCAATACTTGGGTTTGGCGCAACCATACCGGCTGGATTAATCTTAATGGTATTTGACACACGCCTATTCGTGCCAACGTCACAAGAAAGCCTATTAATCGGTGCCAGCATATTTATTGGCGTGGGGGCATATTATTGCATAGTGACCGCAATGCGGCTTGGCGATGTGTCAGCCGTAGTGCCGTTTCGCTATTCGCGCCTAGTTTTTGGCGTTGCGATTGGAGCTTGGTACTTTGATGAAACATTAGACTTTTGGACCGTAATAGGATCAGCGGTCGTTGTCAGCTCAGGTCTGTATGCTCTATGGCGAGAAAGCACGCAGCGATAATAGCCAGCCATAAACCCTTTAAACCTAACGCTAATGTTGTTAAACGTTGAATAGACCTATTAACTGGAGAATTTCTCATGTCCACCATAATCGATATCCATGCCCGTGAAATTCTTGATAGTCGGGGACACCCCACTGTTGAAGTAGATGTCATACTTGAAGATGGGACTATGGGCCGTGCGGCTGTTCCATCTGGTGCTTCAACGGGTGCTTATGAGGCGGTTGAAATACGCGATGGTGATAAAAATCGTTACTTAGGAAAGGGCGTTTTAACCGCAATTGAAAATGTGAACGGCGAGATAGCGGACTCTCTAATAGGTTTTCAATCTGATGAGCAAGTTGCCATTGATGAAGCCATGATCGAAATGGATGGTACGCCTAACAAAGCGCGCTTAGGCGCTAACGCTATTTTGGGAGTATCACTCGCGGTGGCCAAAGCCGCAGCAGAATATTGCGGTCAGCCCTTATATCGCTACGTAGGAGGCACTTCAGCTCGGGTTTTACCAGTTCCTATGATGAATATCCTTAATGGAGGCGAGCACGCAGATAACCCTATTGATATTCAAGAATTTATGATCATGCCAGTTGCCGCAGAAAACATTCGCGATGCTGTGCGTATGGGTTCTGAAATTTTTCATACACTCAAAGCCGAATTAATAGCGGCGGGTCTATCGACTGGCATAGGCGATGAGGGTGGCTTTGCACCAAATATTTCGTCCTCACGTGCAGCCTTAGATTTCATCATGCACGCTATCACTAAAGCGGGCTACCAACCTGGTAAGGAAATCTATCTAGCTTTAGATTGCGCTGCGACCGAATATTTTAAGAATGGCGTGTATGAGATGAAAGGCGAAGGCAAATCACTATCCACTGCCGAAAATGTCGCGTACTTAGCCGCTTTGGCTGATGATTATCCAATTATCAGCATCGAAGATGGGTGTGATGAAGATGACTGGGATGGATGGAAGCTATTAACTGACACACTTGGCGATCGCTGTCAGTTGGTTGGTGACGACCTCTTTGTTACTAATCCTGAGCGTTTGGCCATGGGCATTGAGCGTGGCTCTGCCAATTCTATGCTTGTAAAGGTTAATCAGATTGGATCTTTGACCGAAACCATGCGAGCCGTTGAAATGTCCCATAGAGCAGGATTCACCAATGTTATGAGCCACCGGTCAGGTGAAACCGAGGATGCCACCATTGCAGATCTAGCGGTAGCCACAAATTGTGGCCAGATCAAAATTGGTTCCCTAGCGCGGTCTGATAGGTTGGCCAAATACAACCAACTAATTCGTATCGAAGAGGCACTGGGCGATACTGCTATTTATGCAGGGCATTCCATTCTTAAATGATGACCGCTGATCAGGTCATCAAACACCTTAAACTGAAACCACATCCCGAGGGCGGATGGTTCCGGCAGACTTGGGCGGCTAATACTCCAGATAGGCCTGCCGGGACTTGTATCTATTTTCTTTTAGAAAAGGGTGTCACATCCGCGTGGCATCAAGTGGACGCGGGTGAAATTTGGCACTACTACTCTGGGGCACCTTTGATTTTGCGGCGTTCCAAAGCTCTGGAAGGTCCTGCATATGATACAGTCTTAGGTCCAGATTTAGCATTGGGGGAATTTCCACAATTAGTCGTTGAACCCTATCATTGGCAGGCTGCCCGCAGCACAGGCGCCTACACACTTGTTGGCTGCACGGTTAGTCCTGGCTTTGAGTTTTCCGGCTTCAAGCTAATAGATAAAGGGTTTGATATACCATCAACCTAGAATACTTCAGCTATGCTCATTCTCCCACCACTAAGCGGTGTGGCTACGCCAGTTGTCTTCGCGAATGACGTTGGAAACCCACGCGCAACCCTCGCAGCCAAATAGGCAAACGCCTGTGCCTCAACCATATCTCCATCAAACCCCATCTCGTCAATATCGCAAACTCGCATAGGCATGGCTGATCGTAAAAGCCGCATTAGCTCAGTATTTTTCCGTCCACCTCCAGTAATCCACATCTGTTTAGGGTTTTGGGGCAGATGCTCAAGCGCTTGTAAAACACCCGCTACAATAATTGCAGTCAGAGTTGCAGCAGCATCCTCATTACTCAAACTCTCCACAACCGATCCAATATATGAGAAGTCACCGCGGTCTAGAGATTTTGGCACAGGCCGTGCAAAATAACCGTCACGCATAAACCGCGCCACCAAGTTCAGGTCAGCCACACCCTGAGCTGCAAGGTTACCATCTTCATCATAAGACTTATTTAGTTTTTTTATCATGTAATCATTTAACGGTGCATTTGCAGGTCCTGTATCAAAAGCCAGAAGACCATTTTCGGCCGGCAGTCGGGGGTCCACCCAAGTCAAATTACCCACACCACCCAAATTCACAATTGCAATGGGTTCCAACAACTTAGCATAGCGCGCCAAAGCCCAATGATAAATTGGGGCTAGAGGCGCACCCTGCCCACCTTTAGCAACATCCTCACTACGAAAATCCCAAATCACAGGAGTGCCAACTAACCGCGCCAATTCTGCGCCGTCGCCCAGCTGGTGTGTGCGACCATTTTGAGGGTCATGGGACAAGGTTTGGCCATGAAAGCCAATCAAATCAACGGTTGGTAAGTTTTGAAGAGCTTGCATATGCAAGTCTCTGACTACAACTCCAACTTCATGCAGGCTAGTGTCTCCGGGCCATTTCCCTAATCCACTACGCAAAACCTCACGTTCTTTAGCGCTGTAGGGTACATAGGCTGATGAGCCAAATCCTAAAATATCTACACCATCAGTATAAAGGCATGCCGCATCTACACCATCGAGTGACGTGCCTGACATCAAACCGGCTACCCAAATTGGCTTATTCTGGTTCATGGCCTTCCCCTAGATAAAGGCTTTGACTATAGAATGTTCTAAGACCTTTAAAGGAACAATATAGCAATGGCATATCACCCAAAATCAGAATTTATGGCCGTAATGATGCAACGTGGTTTTTTAGCGGATTGTACAGATTACCAGGGCCTAGACGAAGCGCTGAGCAAAGGGGTTACTCCAGCCTATATCGGATTTGATGCTACGGCAAAATCATTGCATGTCGGAAGCCTAATCCAGATCATGATGCTGCGTTGGCTACAAAAGACTGGGCATAAGCCAATTACCCTAATGGGTGGTGGCACAACTAAAGTAGGCGACCCGTCATTTCGCGCTGATGAACGACCCCTACTTACTGACACACAGATTGATGATAATATCGCTGGCATTAAGCGAGTATTTGAAAGCTATATTAGCTATGACAACGGCCCTACTGGCGCATTAATGCTCAACAATGCAGAATGGCTAGATAACCTTAACTATTTAGATTTTTTACGTGATATTGGCCGTCATTTTTCGGTCAATAGAATGTTAAGTTTTGAATCTGTGAAATCACGAATTGATCGAGAGCAATCTTTGAGCTTTCTTGAATTCAATTACATGATCCTTCAGGCATATGACTTTTTAGAACTTAACCGGCGTTATGGCTGCCTATTTCAGATGGGAGGCTCGGATCAGTGGGGCAATATAGTGAACGGTATCGATCTCACTCGCAGAGTATTGGATCATGAAATCTATGGGCTTACCTCCCAGTTACTTACCACTTCAGATGGTAAAAAAATGGGTAAATCCTTTAACGGCGCAATATGGTTAAATGCTGACATGTTATCACCTTACGAGTTTTGGCAGTTCTGGCGCAACACCACGGACGCAGATACTGGTAGATTCTTAAAACTATACACTGAGTTACCAATCGATGAATGTGACCGGCTCGGTGCACTTGAAGGAGCAGATATTAACAGCGCCAAAATAATTTTAGCGAATGAAGTAACTACACTACTTCATGGGACTATAGCCGCTGCAGCCGCTGAAGTGACAGCGCGATCAGTATTTGAGAAAGGTGGAGTAGGTGATGATCTCCCAACCCTAACCCTAACTGCGGCAGACGTGGGTGACGGCATATCAATAGTTCAACTACTTGTAAAATCAGGACTTGCTAATACAGGTAAGGAGGCAAAACGCCTGATCGCAGAAAATGGGGCAAAATTGAATGACGTAGCTCTGAACGATAGCGGGCTTGTCTTACATATCTCTGACTTTGCTAAACTAATTAAATTGTCGAAAGGCAAAAAGAGACACACACTGGTCCAGGTCAAGTGACATCTCGAACTCAAAAAACTATTACGCCTCCTGTAATGGAAGCATATAGCTGGATTGAAGATAAAGATTTCTCGAAGTTACCGCTGATCAATGTTAGCCAAGCAGCGCCTGTTGCCCCCCCGCCAGCATCACTGTTGGCTCATATGGTATCAGTAATACAAGAGGATGATACGCATCTTTACGGGCCAGTGCTGGGCATGCCTAAATTACGATCAGAAGTTGCAACAAAATGGAGTTCCGCCTACGGAGGGACCATTTTTGCAGGGCAGGTTGGCATAACCTCTGGCTGTAATCAGGCTTTTTCTGCAGCTATAGCTATGCTGTGTGGCGAAGGTGATGAAGTGCTGCTACCAACGCCATTTTATTTCAATCATAAAATGTGGCTAGATATGGCTGGAGTTAATTCTGTGGCTCTGCCCTGTAGTGGTGATATGATCCCAGATCCAACACTTGCCGCAACACTTATCACTCACCGCACCCGCGCAATTGTACTAGTAAGCCCCAATAATCCATGTGGCGTGGAATATCCTGCTGAGGTTATTTTAAGCTTTTACCATCTAGCAAAATCTCATGGCATTGCAGTTATAATTGATGAAACCTATCGCGACTTTCACAGTAAGTCTGGCGCTCCACATGACCTGTTTCAACAACCAGATTGGGACAAAACGCTTATACACCTTTATTCCTTTTCAAAAGCTTACCGGCTGACTGGCCACCGCGTTGGAGCAGTTATAACTAGTAAATTACGCATGTCAGAGATTGAGAAGTTTCTAGATACAGTCACAATTTGTCCAAACCAGCTGGGTCAAAAATCAGCACTCTGGGGCATGCAAAACCTTGGTGACTGGCTAGCTGATGAACGGATTGAAATATTGGCGCGCCGGCAGGCTATTATTGATCACTTTCCCATACTGGCAGACACAGGGTGGGAACTACTAGGAGTGGGCGCTTATTTTGCATATTTGAAGCATCCCTACCCCATAGCATCAGACCAATTGTCCAAAAAGCTCGTGAACGACGCAGCCATTTTGACATTACCTGGCACTATGTTTGTACCAGCTGCGGATGAGAGCGGCAAAACCCAAATTCGAATTGCATTCGCAAATATTAACGTTGACGGTATTAAAGCTTTATTTGACAGAATGGCACAAGTACTACTGTAACTTGCTTGCCGCTGTAGCCATGTTAGCGTATGTATTTGGCAACTTAATTAAAGGGATTGCCCCAATGACTACTAAGAAGAAATCAGCAGCAAGCAAGCTCGCAGTATGGGTCATTGTTGGCCTTTTGATGTTCGGCATGATTGGTTTCGGAGCGGCAGGCCTTAACGGCACCCAGCGGAGCCTAGGCACTGTGGGTGAAAAGAACGTGTCCATCAGCTCATACAGCAATGCCCTGCAAAGTGAGACCAGCCGCTTCCAAGAGCAAATAGGCCGCGCTTTGACACAGCAGGAAGTACAGTCTATCGGACTTGACCAACGAGCGCTGAACCGAGTGATCAATACCAGAGCCCTGGACCAGCTTGTCAGTGACTTAGGTATATCGACCGGTGATGCGCGTGTGAGGTCACAAGTATTGGAAATTCCAGCATTCCAAGGTTTAGACGGGCAATTTGACCGAGTGGCTTATGCTGAGGTTTTACAACAGAACAATCTAAAGGAAGCTGACTTCGAAACATCCCTGCGGGAAGACACTGTGCGCCGTTTGCTGCAGCAGGCCGTCTTAGCCGGTATAAATACACCATCTGCGTATAGCCAAGCTATTGTTTCTTATATTTCTGAAACTCGCGATTTTTCATGGGCCCGCTTGACTCAAGACGACTTAGTTGCGGACACACCACTCGCTTCAGAAGAGGATTTAGTGAAGTTTCACGCAGAAAACACTACGCAATTTACCACGCCTGCAGCAAAAACTATAACTTATATCTGGCTGACACCAGAAATGATGGCAGAGAGTATTAAAATCCCAGATATAGATTTGCGTGCCGCCTATGATGCACGCAGTGATGAGTTTATCCAATTGCCAAGCCGTTTAGTTGAGCGCTTAATCTTTACTACAGAACAAGAAGCTCAAATTGCAATGGATGCTATCAGCGAAGGAAAGTCCACTTTTGAGCAGGTGGTTGAGGGTCGCGGCCTTACGCTCCAAGACGTCGATCTTGGTGATGTAACCAAAACATCTTTAGGAAACGCAGGTAAATTAGTTTTTGCTTTAAAAGAACCCGGGGTCACTGGCCCCGCCATTACGGACCTGGGCCCTGCGCTATTTCGCGTAAATGCGCTTCTGGACGGCAATACTCAGACCTTTGAGATGGTAAGAGATCAGCTTCGCACAGATGCTGCCCTCGATATAGCGATCGGTGAAATTGCTTCTATATCAGAAGATGTTGATGATCTCCTGGCGGGCGGGGCGACTTTAGAAGACGTGGCCAGCGAAACCGAAATGGAGCTGGGTGAAATTGATTGGCATGTGGCAATTATGGATGGTATTTCTGGCTATAATCAGTTTCAAGACGCGGCAGCTTCTGTAACGTCTGAAGACTTTCCAACTTTGACTAGCCTTGGCAATAATGGGCTGTTTGCTATACGCTTTGAAGCCGATTTGGCGGCTGTACTGCAACCACTCGATGATGTTCGCACAGCGGTAGCTACCGCTTGGACAACTCAAGCGGTTCAGCAACAACTCGTGTCATTGGCCAAGCGCATTGCACCTCAAGTCTCACTCAAAGTACCACTTGCAAGGTTTGGACTTAGAGAAAACGTAGAAGATGATATGGCGCGGAGCGACACTATAGACGATACTCCGCCTACACTTGTATTTACCGCTTTTGAAACAAACCTCGGAACAGCTACAGTTTTAGAGTACCCATTCGGCGTGATCATCTTAATACCCCGTGATGAACATGCCGTTGACTTGGAAAACGAACAGGTAAAGTCTATCCAAAATATAATGCAAAACCGAATTAATTCTGCGATGGCAGAAGATATTTTTGAAGCATTCAGTAACGCCGCGCGCGAGGCTGTTGACGTGGAAATAAATCAAACAACTCTTCGATCAGTGAACAGTAGCCTTTTGGCAGGTGGGTAGGCTTTATGGACCTGGTCCCATCTTTTGAAGATTTTTCAACAAAATATGAAGCTGGTAAAAATCAACTCGTATATTCGAGGCTAGCCGCGGACCTTGATACGCCAGTTTCAGTTATGCTTAAGCTATCTGGGGCGCAAAAAGATAGCTTCATTCTTGAAAGTGTAACCGGTGGTGAAGTTCGCGGACGCTACTCAATTATTGGGCTTAAACCAGATCTTGTTTGGCGCTGCCATGGCACCACCAGTGAGATAAACCGTGACGCCCGCTATGATCCGAAGAGCTTTGCACCAAAGGTTGGAGATCCACTAGCCGCACTGCGGGCTTTGATCGCCGAATGCCACATTGATATGCCTGCTGACCTACCAGCAGCTGCGGCTGGTTTGTTTGGCTATATTGGGTATGATATGATTAGGTTAGTCGAAAACCTGCCTAATATAAACCCCGATCCAATAGGCCTTCCAGATGCGGTAATGATGCGTCCAACTGTAGTCGCAGTACTAGACGGCGTTAAAGGTGAGGTTACAATTGTTTCCCCCGCTTGGGTAAACTCGGGCCTTTCAGCGCGGGCAGCCTATGCTCAGTCCGCGGAACGGGTGATGGATGCCCTACGCGACCTGGAGCGGCCAGTAGGTAGCGAGCAACGCCACCTCAAAGGGCCTAGCCATGTAGGCAAACCCGTATCGAACTTCACTAAACCAGCGTATCTTGAAGCAGTTGAAAAAGCTAAGAATTACATTAAATCTGGGGACATTTTTCAAGTGGTACCAGCTCAACGCTGGAAGCAAGATTTTGACTTGCCACCATTTGCGATGTACCGGGCCCTGCGGCGAGTGAACCCGTCACCATTTATGTTTTTCTTCAACTATGGTGACTTCCAAATCATTGGAGCCAGCCCAGAGATTCTTGTTCGCCTAATGGACAACGAAGTGACAATTCGCCCTATCGCTGGCACCCGAAAACGAGGAGCTACGGTAGAAGAGGATAAAGCCTTGGAGAAGGAACTCTTATCCGATCCCAAAGAACTGGCAGAGCATCTTATGTTGCTAGATCTTGGCCGTAATGATGTGGGCCGTGTAGCAAAAATTGGAAGCGTACGGCCAACAGAAAAATTTATAGTCGAGCGCTATAGCCATGTTATGCACATTGTATCCAATGTTGTGGGCGAATTAGATCCACAGCATGACGCCGTGGCAGCACTTTTGGCGGGTCTACCTGCAGGCACCCTTTCGGGAGCGCCTAAAGTACGGGCCATGGAGATTATTGACGAGTTAGAACCTGAGAAACGTGGCGTATATGGCGGAGGATGTGGCTATTTTTCTGCTGGCGGTGATATGGATATCTGCATCGCCCTTCGGACCGCAGTTCTAAAAGATGGAGTGCTATATTCTCAAGCTGGTGGCGGAATTGTCTATGACAGCGATCCAGAATGTGAATATGAGGAAACTGTCAACAAAGCAAAAGCTGTGTGGAGTGCCGCCGCGGATGCGGCCAACTTTTCCGGCTCCACGAACTCCTAAACTTGAAGCATGTGGACTGAACTTAATCTGTTTTCATACCATCTGAAGGCGTTTAAACAAAGAAGACGTATCCCACCGGCCCCCACCGAGCTTTTGTACGTCTTTATAAAATTGATCTACCAGAGCTGTTACCGGCAGGCTTGCTCCGTTTGCATCGGCGGTAGCTAAACAAATAGCCAAGTCCTTACGCATCCAATCAACAGCAAAGCCATGTTCGAAGTGATTGTCCAACATGGTTTGATATCTATTGGTCATTTGCCAACTTCCAGCCGCCCCCTGGCTAATCACTTCAATCACAGCTTCACCATCAAGACCAGCTTTTGAAGCAAAATGCATCGCCTCAGACAGGCCCTGAACCAGTCCTGCAATCGCTATTTGATTACACATTTTGGTCATTTGTCCAGCACCACTATCTCCTATCCGACGGCATAATTTTGCATAAACATTCATGAACTGTTCTGCGTGATCGTAATCCCCTTGATCACCACCACACATAATTGAGAGTTGCCCACCCTCAGCGCCCGCTTGCCCACCTGAGACTGGTGCGTCGACAAAGGCGATACCATTTAATTTAGCCGCCTCATAAAGCTCACGGGTAACGGCAGCCGACACAGTAGTATGGTCAACGAAAGTACTACCCTCTGACATATTTATAAAGGCACCATCGGGTCCCAAACAAACAGAACGCAAGTCATCATCATTACCTACGCATGCCATTACAATTTCAGCACCATTAACAGCCACGGCTGGCGTCCTACCCAATGTGCCTCTGTGTTGTTTGACCCAAGCTTCGGCTTTGGATGCAGTGCGGTTATAAACCGTAACAGAATGGCCAGCCGTCGCAAGGTGGCCCGCCATAGGATAGCCCATTACGCCAAGGCCAAGAAATGTAATTTTTGTCATTTTTTTTCCATTTGATTTATAAAATTCAGAACATTAGTTTGCATTGACGAAAAATTCAAAATTATTCTGGCAGAACATTGCGTCGCTTCAGTAGTTTAATAGCATTAATACATATATTAGGTGTTTTAGGGCAGATCAAACTGCTTTTGAAAGCTAAAAAATTTACGTTGCCGTTTTCTAATAGTATTCTTACTATCTTTAGCATTACTTTATAGTTGTTATATTTAAGCAAGGAACTCTTCAATATTACTCGCCTGGTTAAACATCCTTGAACAGAGCTATCTTTAGATAGTGGCCTTAACTAAGTGTCTAGGTGAAGAAGTACTATATTTCTTGCGTCACTAGTGCCTTTTTGAGTGTTAACTTTACACGGCGCGGTGGAATTTTTTGGTAAAATTACAAGTAATAAAGTAATTTAAGATATTGACTAATTATTTAATCTACCAAAAAATTTGGTTAACTTTTTGCATTAATAAGTAAACATAAATATTTGTTATAATTAATTAAATAAAAATTAATAATTAACTGACCTATGTGAAAATCTGACATAATATTTAGTGCATACGCCATAAGTTTTGAAAAGATGAATATGGTGGCATAACATTTTCAGGACTGCTGACCGTTTAAGTATATGTCAGCATTTTATAAGGTGACTACCATGGCAACGCCAAAGGAGTTTTTGTTGAAGTGGCCAACCTAAATTTTCAAAAAATCCAACCAAAAAAAAATGCTTGTATTAGACAGTCGACACGAGTTTTGGCCCGCGTGTTGATACTCGCATTTGCGTGTGTAGTTATGTATTAGCAAGTAAAAATGTTGGCAACCTGATTGGTAATTAGTACCAAAGTGGTATTAGGAAGTAATAATGCCAGTCAAAAAATTAAAAAACCAAACATAAAATCAATTAAACTATATTAGCGAACTTAGCATAGCTATCAACACGACCTGTAGTTTATGTAAGCAGTACCCCACACTCGTAGTTGATAACCTAATACTTGTCTTAGGCCGGGGTATTAAAGTTAGCAAAATGCGTAAGAGGTTCAGGTCAACAAGTGCAACGTAAAAAGTCAGAACACATTTTAGTCATCCAAAAAGTTAATGGCGACATAGCCGAAGATAGTAGGCGTAATAGAGGAAATTGAGTGCCAAGCTTCGCGTTTAAGTAATTGCAGATATTAGCCCCCGTTAAATTCAAATAAATGAAGTTAATTCGAGAGCTAATGTGATCTGGCAGAGACGATGGGATTCGAACCCACGAGACCCTTTCAGGCCTATCCCCTTAGCAGGGGGACGCCTTCGTCCACTCGGCCACGTCTCCGTTGATCTGTCTAACGGGGAGTTGGGCTGGGGACAAGTAGGATTTACTTAAGTTTAGAAACATTTTCAAAAAACTTTTGCTTCACGGCAGGGATGTTCACATCAACGCAGACTTTAACTGCCTCGGCGTCAAGGCTTTGGTCAGACAAAGTCTCCCCTGATCTATCGCCAAAGCAAACCACCCGCAATTTATGGCCTTCAGTGACAAATAAATTTGGAGTAGAACAAGCTACTAAAGCGGATGGGTCGTGCATACCACAACCTCCAAATTCACCAAAATTCTCATAAAAATTAATATAAAAATCCACCATTTTATATAGCAAGCCGCCCAACAAAGGGCTTTGCACAGCCAGTCGCTCAAAATAGCTTCTCGGACAGATTACCCTATTGGTTACGTCAAGTCCTACAAGAGTGATATTGCAGCCATTTCTAAACAGAAACTCAGCAGCATGCGGGTCATGATATATATTAGCCTCAGCCACTTTAGTGATGTTGCCTCCAGCTCGCAAACTTCCCCCCATAACAACTATCCGTTTAAGATTTCGACAAAATTCAGGGTCAATATCCAGTGCTGCAGCAACATTGGTCAGAGGGCCAATTGGGCAAAGAACAAGCTCACCTTTATGTTTACGCGCCATGCGCACAAGGAACTCTGGCGCTGATTCTGTAATCGCTCGCCCCTTTGGCTCTGGTATTTTCAAGGTACCAAAGCCCTCCGAACCGTGCACATGCGCACTGGGCGGAAAAGCAGGCAACTCGCGTGGTTTAGACAAGCCTTCAGACACAGGTATATCAATACCAGCAGTTTCCAGTAAAAAAAGAGCGTTCCTGGTGGCCTGTGCAGTGGTTACATTGCCGAATACTGTAGTCAGCGCAAGGAGGTCAATATCGGGATCCGCTATAGCATAGAAAAGCGCCATAGCATCATCGATGCCCGGATCTGTATCTATTATCATTTTGATTACCATAATACACCGTGCTCTAGACAACTAATCAACATGGCGTGTTAAGTATTAAACAAGAAGTGCATCACATCACCGTCGTTAACAATATAAGTTTTTCCTTCAGAGCGCATTTTACCAGCCTCTTTGGCCGGAGCCTCCCCGCCAAGATCAACAAAATCCCGAAATGCAATGGTTTCAGCACGGATAAAACCTCGTTCAAAATCACCATGAATCACACCAGCCGCTTGTGGCGCTGATGTTCCATTTCTTACAGTCCAGGCCCGAGCCTCTTTGGGGCCAACCGTAAAATAGGTCTCGAGTGCTAAAAGCTTATAACCTGCGCGTATTAAACGGTCCAGCCCAGCTTCTTCCAACCCCATCTCGGTGAGAAACATCCCGGCCTCATCGTCTTCTAACTGGCTTATTTCTTCTTCAATCTGTGCTGAAATAATAACATGGCTATTACCTTGTTCAGCAGCCATTTTGGCCACTGCAGCGGAATGGGTATTTCCGTTGGCTGCATCAGCCTCGCTAACATTACAAACATACAGGATTGGTTTTGTGGTTAAAAGTTGTAACATTTTCCATTGCTTTTCATCCTCCGCATCCACCCTTACTGTGCGTGCAGGCTTTCCCTGCTCAAGGGCTTCCATTGCGGCGCGCAGTAGGCGTTCTTGTTGAACAGCCTCTTTATCACCACCACGCACCTTGCGCAGGACGTTTTGTAGGCGTTTCTCAACACTCTCCATATCCGCCAGCATAAGTTCAGTATCTATAGTATCAGCATCAGCTAAGGGGTCCACACAATCAGCCACATGCACTACGTCACCATCTTCAAAACAACGTACAACATGAGCGATAGCGTCAGTTTCACGGATATTTGCTAGAAATTGATTACCAAGACCTTCGCCCTGACTGGCGCCCTTTACAAGGCCCGCGATGTCCACAAAAGTCATACGCGCCGGAATAATATTTACAGAACTCGCAATAGCAGCCAACTTGTCCAAACGAGAGTCCGGCACGTTCACTTCGCCTACATTGGGCTCAATGGTACAGAACGGGAAATTTGCAGCTTGAGCGGAGGCTGTTTTAGTCAGCGCGTTAAACAAGGTGGATTTACCCACATTTGGCAAACCAACGATACCCATTCTAAAACCCATGATGCACTCCATAATTGCTTAATGCGCTCTTATCTGCGCCCAGTGGCCAGAGCAAGCATAACTGGGCAGTCCTGATCATAAAGCCTAACACAACAGATTTTGCGCTAAGTCTTATCGAAGTACATTGAATTACTTGCACCTTTGCGGCATGTAATTAGACAAGCAATCTGAAGGGCCTGTTATGACACGGATAGACGCAAAATTTGCAGAATTAAAAGCCAGTGGGAAAAAAGCGTTTGTGACTTATATCATGGCCGGCGACCCAAATTATGACACTTCGCTTGAGGTGATAAAGGGCCTACCGTCTGCAGGTGTGGATATTATCGAGTTGGGCTTGCCATTCACCGACCCAATGGCGGATGGTCCCACTATACAGTTAGCTGGGCAACGCGCACTTTTGGCGGGTATGAGCTTGGAAAAAACTTTGGATATGGTGCGGGATTTTCGATTAGACAATGATACCACCCCAATCGTCTTAATGGGCTACTACAACCCTATTTACTCATATGGTGTCACGAAATTTTTAGAAGTGGCGAAGTCTGCTGGTATAGATGGCATGGTCATTGTAGACTTGCCACCAGAAGAAGACGAGGAACTATGTATTCCTGCCCAGAAAGCCGGGTTAAACTTCATTCGTCTCGCCACCCCCACAACCGACGACAAACGCTTACCCAAAGTTCTGACCAACACTTCAGGGTTCGTATACTATGTTTCCATCACAGGAATCACCGGAGCGGCTGCGGCGAACGCTTCTGATGTGGCACCCGAAGTTGCGCGCATAAAAGCTGCTACAGACTTACCCATCATTGTTGGCTTTGGGATTCGCACGCCACAAAATGCACACGACATTGCCGCAGTAGCCGATGGTGCCGTAGTAGGCTCGGCTATTGTGGATGAAATAGGTACTGGAAAATCCCCAGATGAAGTTTTGGCATTTGTTAAATCACTAGCCGACGGAGCCCATTCCGCGTGAGTAAATAGGAGGCCAATATGACACTGACAATACGACCACTTCAGGCCACCGATCGTAAGTCGTGGGGCCGCATGTGGAGAGATTACCTGGCATTTTATGACAGTGATGTGTCAACTGAAATATATGATATTACTTTTTCCCGATTGATTAATACTGGTTACTTACGGCAAAACTGCTTAATCGCAGAATTGAATGGAGTGGCCGTTGGTATTGTTCACTACATTTATCATGCCCACAACTGGCGCGCCGAAGATGTTTGTTATCTGCAAGATCTCTTCGCAGATCAGCATGTACGAGGCCAAGGCATCGGGAGGGCATTGATTGAGGCGGTATATACTGCAGCTGATGCCAATGGTACCCCATCAGTCTACTGGATGACCCAACACTTCAACACCAATGCACGCTTGCTGTACGATCGTGTAGGCAGCTTAACCCCATTCCTTAAGTATTCGAGGTAACTCTATGACTATACATATCGGTGCCAAACCCGGAGAGATTGCAGACACGGTTTTACTGCCCGGTGATCCACTTCGCGCAAAATGGGCAGCGGAAACCTTCCTAGATAGTCCACAGTGCATCAATCAGGTCCGTGGAATGCTAGGTTATACAGGCATATGGCGCGGCAATCGGGTCACTATCCAAGGATCCGGCATGGGAATGCCAAGCCTTTCGATATATGTGAATGAACTGATAAAAGATTATGACGTTAAAACACTTATACGCATTGGCTCGGCTGGTGGGATGAGCCCAAAGGTTAAGCTGCGCGATGTTGTTATAGCAATGACGGCTTCAAGCTTATCTACGCCCTCAATGGGGGTGTTCAAAGAAATTAACTATGCACCCTGCGCAAATTTCAAACTGCTAGAGGCAGCTGTAATAGCTGCGCGATCTCGTAAAATTAGCACCCATGTTGGTGGTATTTATTCTGCGGATGTCTTTTATGATGAGCGGCCTGATCTCACCGAACAGATGACCCGTCACGGCATTCTTGCGGTGGAAATGGAAACCGCTGAGCTCTACAATTTAGCAGCTCGCTATAATAGGCGCGCTTTGGCGGTATGCACAATCTCCGACCACCTCCTCACCCATGAGGCCCTACCTTCGGAAGACCGAGAACGCAGCTTTGGTGATATGGTCGAAATAGCCCTTGAGGCAGCCTTTCCTTAAAAACGACATTAATATGCCGCGGTAATGACGCCGTCAGATTTAATCTAATGGTTAAACTGGAATGATGAACTCGCGATTAGTGGATATGGCTTTGGGACTGGGTGTAGCTCTCGTATGGGGGCTTGGGCTCGTGTTCGCAAAGGCAGCTATTGCGCATTTCCCCCCTATCTTGCTCATGGCATTTCGTTTTAGCGTCACAGCTTTAGCTCTGGTATGGTTTATCAAACCAAGCGACGGGCAACTGCGCGTGTTATTTTTAATTTCCTTCGTATCAGCCACTTTGCAATATAGTCTCACTTTTACTGGGTTGGCTGGGCTAGATGCTTCTGCAACCGCCTTGATTATACAGTTGGAAATCCCATTTCTTGTCCTGATTGGCGCTATATTCTTGAAGGAAACGCCCGGTTGGCGTCGGTGGGTGGGCATATCAATCGCCTTCTTTGGCGTATATAAAATTACTGGAGAACCACGCATCGGTGATGTACCCTGGTCGGTGGCACTAGTAATTGGTGGCGGCCTCACGTGGGCCACAGGCCAAGCTATGGTGCGACAACTCAAAAATATCTCAGGCCTGACAGTCGCAGCTTGGGTTGCCATTCTAGCATTCCCACAGTTATTTGTTATGTCTGCAATTTTTGAAACCGGTCAAGTCCAAGCAATCAAATCTGCAGGTTGGGTTGTCTGGAGTGCCGTTGCCTATCTCGGCCTAATAATGACAGCCTTGGGATATTACATGTGGTACACATTAATTCGCCGGACACCGGTAAGCGAAGCCGCACCTTATCTTCTAGCACTCCCGTTGTTTTCCATGGCTGGCGGTTGGTTTCTACTAGGAGAAGTCGTCACCACCCAAACCTTATTGGGTGGTGGAATTATTTTGTTAGGGGTGGCTTTGATCGTTTTTGAACCTATAAATCCAAAAACTGAGTAGATATCAGTTAAACCGATCTCTCCAACATCATTTCCTTAATTGATGCAATTGATTTAGCAGGGTTTAATCCTTTAGGGCAAGTTTTCGTACAATTCATAATAGTGTGACAACGGTACAATTTAAAGGGATCTTCCAGCTGGTCTAAGCGTTCACCAGTGGCCTCATCACGGCTATCAACTATCCAGCGATAGGCATGCAAAAGTGCAGCGGGACCAAGGTAACGGTCACCGTTCCACCAATAGGATGGGCAGGCTGTAGAACAGCATGCGCACATGACACACTCATACACGCCATCGAGTTTTTTGCGATCATCAATAGACTGCAGCCATTCTTTTGCAGGACGATTGGTTTTAGTTTCTAGCCAAGGCATTATAGAGGCATGTTGAGCATAAAAATGAGTCAAATCTGGGATCAAATCTTTGATAACCGACATATGCGGCAGCGGATAAATCTTGACGTCACCTTTCACCTCATCCATGCCATATATGCACGCCAGGGTATTGATGCCATCGACGTTCATTGCGCAAGATCCGCAGATACCCTCACGGCAGGATCGGCGGAAGGTAAGAGTTGGATCGATTTCACTTTTAATCTTAATCAAAGCATCCAGAACCATTGGACCACAGCTGTCTAAATCTACGAAATAAGTATCTACCTGTGGATTTTTACCGTCATCAGGGTTCCAACGGTAAACCTTGAAAGTGCGCAAGTTGGTCGCACCTTCTGGCTTTGGCCAAACTTTGCCACGGGTGATGCGGGAGTTTTTAGGGAGTGTAAGTTGTACCATTATATTTTTCCACTTAAAGAGCCCAAGGGCCGCTTTGCATCATTTCATTTAGTTTAATCGAAGAGCTAAAAACCTCAATAGAATTAAAAATATAGCGTATCAAAAGGTTCTTACCTTTGGTGCAATTTGTTCTAAAGAAATTCCACCTTCCTCCTCAGTAGTCAAACGAGACGTGATAACTGGACGGTGGCTCAACTCAACCTTGGAGCCATCCACCCGCGCGATTGTATGCACGCGCCATTTTTCATCATCCCGGGCTGTGAAATCCTCATGCGCATGCGCACCTCGACTTTCCTTTCTCGCTTCAGCTCCAGCTATTGTGGCCATCGCATTTGGCATCAAATTAGTAAGCTCGAGCGTTTCCATTAAATCAGAGTTCCAAATCAAACTGCGATCAGTAACTTTAATATCATGCATCTTATCAGCAATTGCCGTCATCTTATCAACACCCTCCGCAAGCGTTTTGGATGTCCGAAACACAGCCGCATCCGCCTGCATAGTTTTTTGCATCTCAAGGCGCAGATCAGCGGTTTGTAATTGACCAGACGCATGGCGCAGAACATCAAAACGGTCAAAAGCTTTATTTATTGATGGTAAGTTCATGGCGGCGGCTGGTGCCTGAGAGTCCACAGTTTTGCCTGCACGAATGGCCGCCGCACGGCCAAATACAACTAAATCAATTAAAGAATTTGAACCCAATCTGTTTGCTCCATGAACAGAGGCACATCCCGCCTCACCCACTGCCATAAGGCCGGGAACGATGGCATTGGAGTCCGCCGTGCTGGGGTCAAGAACCTCCCCCCAGTAATTGGTGGGGATACCGCCCATATTGTAGTGGACCGTTGGTAAAACTGGAATTGGTTCTTTAGTGACATCAACACCCGCAAAAATCTTGGCAGATTCAGAGATGCCCGGTAAACGCTCAGCCAGGGCTTCCGGCTGAAGATGGCTCAAGTTTAAATATATGTGATCACCGTCAGGACCAACGCCGCGGCCTTCTCGTATTTCCATGGTCATGCATCGGGATACATAGTCTCTTGGAGCCAAATCTTTATAGTTAGGCGCGTAGCGCTCCATAAAACGCTCGTCCTGGGAGTTACTCAAAAAGCCTCCCTCACCACGCGCACCTTCTGTAATCAAACACCCCGAGCCATAAATTCCGGTAGGATGAAACTGAACAAATTCCATATCCTGCAGAGCTAAGCCAGCTCGCGCAACCATGCCACCACCATCACCTGTGCACGTGTGAGCTGATGTTGCACTAAAGTATGCACGCCCATACCCGCCAGTGGCGAGAACAACTGTTTTTGCGTTGAACACGTGCATCGTACCATCATCGAGCTTCCAGCACACAACACCTTGGCAAACTCCATCCTCAGACATTACCAAATCAATGGCGAAATATTCTATATAAAACTCGGCGTTGTTCTTTAAAGATTGTCCATAAAGCGTATGTAAAATGGCATGCCCCGTCCTATCGGCGGCAGCGCAAGTTCGCTGAACCGGTGGACCTTCACCAAACTCAGTGGTGTGGCCACCGAAGGGGCGCTGGTAAATCTTCCCCTCTTCAGTACGCGAAAACGGCACACCATAGTGTTCCAACTCATAAACAGCCTTGGGCGCTTCACGAGCCAGATACTCCATCGCATCAGTATCACCCAGCCAATCAGATCCCTTGACTGTATCATACATGTGCCACTGCCAACTGTCTGGGCCCATATTGCCTAGGCTGGCAGCAATGCCACCCTGCGCCGCCACAGTATGAGAGCGTGTTGGGAACACTTTTGTCACACAGGCAGTGCGTAATCCCTGCTCTGCCATACCTAAAGTTGCGCGGAGACCTGCGCCACCTGCCCCAACAACCACTACGTCATAGTCATGGATTTCGTATTCATATGCCGCCATTGTTATGGTCCTCGGAGCTTAAAGTGCGATGCGTGCGATGGCAAAAATTATAGTGGCAATGGCAGCGTAAGACACACATGTCATCACAATGATCCAGACCTTGCGAGCCAATCCCTGAACGTAATCCTCAATTAAAACCGTTACACCGTTTTTAAAATGTAACAGGCCAACGATAAAGGTGAGCAAGGCGACTATAGCTGGAAAAGGTTGAGCGAAATACTCTGTAACGACTGCGTAATCTTTACCAATCATTGGTCCAGTAGTGAAAATGAAAAAAGGCACTAAGAAAAGAAGGGCAACCGAAGAAACTGTCATCCACCAAAAATTTGCAGTTCCAGTTTTAGCTGTACCCATGCCATCAGCACGCTTACGGTCGGTTAAAAAAGCCATATTAAGCCCTCTCTAAAAATAAAAAACAGTAAGTGCAGTTAGCACCAGAGAGCCAATAATCATGATCCAGCCCATTCGTTCAGCTGCTTGTAATTCTAGGCCACGACCTGTGTCCCAAACCAAATGGCGTAGACCACCCAACGTATGATACCAGAGAGCCCAAAGTGATAGGGTCATCACAACATCGCCAAACCAGCTTGTGATCACAGCGCTTGCAAGCTTAAATGCACTCAGGCTTGTTGCCGCGGCCACAAACCACCAAACCAACAACAACGTAGCCAATAAAAGGGCGTTACCAGTGATACGCACAAAAATTGACGAAATAGATGTCATTTGTGGGCGGTAAA
>JAVLEV010000008.1:0-17626 GCA_031920365.1 Planktomarina sp.
CAAAATGTCAAAACGATGCCCCAGATCCACATCCAATTTAGATTTTTTGGAGTGGGAACCATCAATGTATCATACAAAAGACCAACGATCGGTAAACGAGAATGAACTGCCTTTGCCGATTTTGATTTTGGTTCGTAATGGTCGTGTGGAATGCCACCCATTATGCGTTCTCCTTACCGATAACGAGTTCAGTTTCACCGTCGAAACGGGCAACTGGAACCAATAGATTTTCTGGTGCTGGGCCTTTGCGGATGCGGCCTGCAGTATCATAATGTGAACCGTGGCATGGACAGAACCAGCCACCAAAATCGCCTGCGCCATCGCCTAAAGGTACGCAGCCTAAGTGTGTACAGACTCCCAGCATGACCAACCATTCGCCATTTTCATCAAGCGAGCGGTTTTCGTCGGTTGCGGGTAAGTCAGGCTTGTTATCGTTGCGGTCATTGCCATCGATTAACTCATCTATTTTTACAGCACGGGCTGCTTGGATCTCGCTATCGGTACGACGGCGAATAAAAACAGGCTTGCCCTGCCATAAAACAGTAATTTGTGTACCTGGTTCAACGTCAGCCATGTCCACTCGGATCGAAGCCAAGGCCAATACGTCAGCTGAGGGGTTCATCTGATTGACCAAGGGCCAAACTGCTGCTCCCGTGACTACTGCGCCTGCACCTGCAGTCGCGTAGTAGAGAAAGTCTCTACGGGTGCCGTCGTGTTCATCTGTATGTGCCACGAGGTTCCTCCAGGTTAATTCTTGACCATCACAGGCCTTAAGACTTGAGCCCCACAAAAGCAGAGTTGGTCTTTTATCTGCCTAGCCCAGTGATCCGGCCGCGTCCAGCGGACATTAGGGCGCAGGTCATACATTTACTGCATTTAAGTGACATTTTTGTAAGCTACCAAAAACTTGGCTACTATGATGAAATTATCCCTTGAAGTGGGTATCGATCATACTTTCCCGCTTTGCGAAGGTCGCGAACCAGTCGGCCATGGCTTGATGGCCTTGCCGCCAGTTTCTAGCATCGTGGCGAAGATCAAGATAGCCTAAGGCGCATGCTACACTAATTTGTCCCATCGTTAGTGGGCCGTTTAAATTGGTCATAGAATTTTTTTGAAGTGCCTTACAACCACCTATGATTTTGGCCCATTGGGCATCCACCCAATCAGTACTGATCATATTTTCGGGGCGCATGCGGGTTTCATAAGAAATATTAACAGCACTATCCATCATTGAATCACCCGTGGCCTCGAGCGTAAGAACATCCCAAAGGTTCGATTTTGGATAAAGGCCAGCGTCCACGCGGGCATCTAGGTATCTAGTGATGACGCGGCTGTCGTAGAGTGCTGGGCCGTCAGGGCGGGTCAAAGATGGGATCCGCCCGGTTGGGTTGGCCGCCTGGGCAGTTGGATCGGGTTTAAAGGGTGAGGTGGCCACATGGACTTCTTGCACGTCTTTTAGTTGGTCTGTTTCACGTAATAACACGCGCACCTTGCGTGCAAAGGGGGAGGCTGCAGCCATGATCAATTTCATATTTAGGTCACTTTCCTTAATTAAACGTCTGTAGGATCAATGACGTTAATCTTAACATTGGACCAGATTTATTTTGGTCACTGCGGTTAAATGCGTGCTTGCTTTGATATTTGATTATTTAGGATTGCGGAATTAATCGCGTCAGCCAATGTCAGCAGGTGCATTATATGTTAAAGTTAAAGACATAAAAAGCTTTGAGATAAATAATAAAAATTATGTATTATTGCCGGTACTGTCCGACAGTATTGTTTAGATGAATTTTAGGGGTCGCCGGCTACCCCATAGCTTAGCGCGGCATTTGGATTGATGGCACTGTTCAGGTAATCCTGCATTTGTAGTGCATAAGCCTGCCAGTGGTTCCGCAATTATGTGACTGGACTTTTATCATCCCAATCCATTCGAAGGTCTACTAAGTAAAAGGGCATTTTATCAGTGACAATCAAAGCTGTGGAATGATCTGGACCTGTTTCGCCTCCAGCCGCGATATCTGCTTCTAAGCCGAGTATTAGACGTTCGGCTAAATGAGCCTCTGGATTTATGTTCAACCCAGAGGCCATTGCTTGCGGTATATTAGATGATGACAGTAAATTTCGGGCTGCGACACAGTCAATGGCCTCCATTGTTGTTCCCGGCTCTTCTAGAAGTAAGGCAATATTCTGCATAGTTTTTTGGTTTGCTTTGCAGCATCTCCTTCATGAAGGCTAATGCCGGTATCTAGATCCTGTGCCACTTGCCCGCGAAGGAACACTGTCGAACCGCGCGCAAACACACCCTGCGACAAGTCATTATCGAGCTTTTGTTCTGGGTAAGCTTCCTTGGTGTTAGAAGGCCGAATGCGTTTATGCAGCATCATCTGTTATACTTTTTTGTGCCTTCAGTTATTTTTTCTTATTTAAGACGTCAGCTGGGCGTACAGTTTCGCCAGTCCGCACAGATTCTAAAGCAGCTTCTGCCAGAGCAATAGCCATTAAACCATCATGTCCACTGGTGCGCGGCTGTGCTCGGTGGGTCACGCAATCTACAAAATGTTTAATTTCTGAAGCATAGGCTTCAGTGTAGCGGTTCATAAAAAAATTAAGCAGCGGTGGGCGGGTGTAGCCATGTTCATTAGCGACGGTGACCCGGGATTGGTGGTGATTGTCTGCGGTCACTGATCCGGCTGAGCCATGCACCTCAATACGTTGATCGTAGCCGAATGTGGCGCGGCGAGAATTGGTGATTGTGCATTGCTTGCCGCTGGCTGTACGTAAAATAGCATTAGCACTGTCAAAATCACCATGATTACCAATTTCAGGATCTGTTAGGACAGAGGCGGCGGCTTGTACAGTTTCCACCTCTTCACCCAGTATCCAGCGTGCCACATCAAAATCATGGATCATCATATCGCGAAAAATTCCGCCAGAACGTTCAATGTAGTCGTAGGGTGGCGCGCCAGGGTCGCGGCTAATTAAGGTAACCATTTCTACATCTCCAATCTGACCTGCGTCGATTGCAGTGCGCAGGGCTTGGAAATCAGGATCATAGCGACGCTGAAAACCAACCATCAAAGTGGCCTGAGTTTCATCGACCACTGCAAGGCAAGCTTGCACACGCTTAAGGTCAAGATCTACGGGCTTTTCGCAAAAGATAGCTTTACCGGCACGGGCAAATTGTTCAATTAGATCTGCGTGGGTGTCGGTTGGGGTGCAAATTATCACTGCGTCGATATCGTCAGAAACTAAAACCTGTTCGATTGTACGAATGTCGCAGCCATAGTTGTCCTGCACAGACTCGGCAGCAGTGCTGCTAGGGTCTGCGATAGACACCAGTTGCGCGGTCGGTACCGAAGACACGGCGCGCGCGTGGACTTGCCCGATGCGTCCTGCGCCTAAAAGCCCAATTCTTATCATTTATTATTCCTTCAATTTAGAGCGCAGTGGTTATCCTATGGTGCCTCGTTGAGGTGATAAGCAGTTGTGCTGGTGTTTCAAGCAAAAGCTCAGATTTTTAAACAAATTTTGTAAATAAATTTTGATATAATCAATTCTTAAAACGGCTCTGCCTTGTGGGGCAGGTCATTGCTAGTTACCTAGGTATGAGAAGAGGAAAAACCCATGACACGATCTTTAACAGACCTTGGCCAGCAATTGCTGGAGGCCGCCAAACGCGCTGGTGCGGACGCTTGCGATGCAATGGCGGTAGATGGCATTTCGCACTCAATTGAAGTGCGGGCAAGAAAGCTTGAGCAAGCAGAGCGCTCTGAAGGAGTAGATATTGGTCTTCGGGTTTTTGTTGGCGCGCGACAGGCCTGTGTTTCGGCATCAGATACTAGCACTGATACGATCAAACAGATGGCAGAACGTGCCGTTGAGATGGCGCGTCACGCACCAGACGATGCATATATTCGCCAAGCCACTGAGGTGGAGCTGACGTCTGATTGGGATGTGAACGCTTTGCAACTTGCCGATCCTGCAGTGGAACCTTCCGCGGCGGAGTTGCAGCAAACGGCCCTCGAGGCTGAAGCAAGCGCGCTTGACGTGGATGGGGTTACTCAGTGCCAATCCGCAGGTGCGGGATTTGGATCACGCCGCATCCATCTATGCATGTCGAATGGCTTTAGTGGTGGCTATGCTAGGACAGATCATGGGTTTTCCTGTGTAGCGATTTCGGGATCAGGCACTCATATGGAGCGTGATTATGATGGTGATTCACGCATTTTTCGCGCTGATTTGCGCGGTGCGGTCGAAGTTGGGCAGTCAGCTGGCGTTCGGGCAGTAGCTCGCCAAGGTGCGCGCAAGCCGCCCACAGGTGTTTTCCCAGTTTTATATGATGAACGAATTTCAAGTGGGCTTATTGGGCATTTGCTGTCTGCGACTAATGGATCGGCCGTTACTCGTGGCGCGACATGGTTGCATGACGCGATGCTGACTTCAGTTTTACCAGAAGGTATTTCATTGACTGAGAACCCGCTCAGGACCCGCACCGGCGGTTCGCGGCCATTTGACGGAGAGGGCCTGCCGGTCGCTTTGCGCCATATTGTTGAAAATGGAATATTGCAGCAATGGACCTTGGATTTATCAACTGCGGCACAGTTAGGCCTCTCAAGCACCGGTTCTGCTATGCGCGGCCCGTCAGGTCCACCATCTCCCGGTGTTGGTAATGTTGAATTGACGGCTGGTACCCAGAACAGAGAAGACTTGATCCGTGATATGGGTACAGGGCTTTTGCTGACGTCTTTGATTGGCTCGTCTATCAATGCTACAACTGGAGACTATTCGCGTGGTGCTTCAGGCTATTGGGTAGAAAATGGTGAGATTACCTATCCAGTGAATGAATGCACAATAGCAGGTAACTTACGCGATATGTTGATGCGCATCGTGCCAGCCAATGATGGTAGACAGCACCTATCAAGGGTTGTTCCATCATTACTAGTTCCGGCTATGGCGATTGCTGGTGAATGATCTCACCCTCTTGAGTGATGCTGCACGGGCTGCTGGTGATATTGCCAAGCACTACTTTCAAAAAAGTCCAAAAGCTTGGGATAAGGGAGGCACTGCAGGCCCTGTCACAGAAGCTGATCTAGAAGTAGACCGCATGTTGTCTTGTGATCTGTGCACGGCCAGGCCAAGCTACGGTTGGTTGTCTGAAGAGACCGAGGACTCCGCAGACCGGCTTTCAAACGAGCATGTGTTTATTGTCGATCCAATCGACGGTACGCGAGCGTTTATTGAAGGTGAATTACACTGGGCCCACTCCCTAGCGATTTCAAGATCTGGGCGTATTCAGACTGCGGTTGTTTATATGCCTATGCTGGAATTGATGTTCACCGCAACAAATGACGGTGGAGCTTATCTGAATGGAGTGCGTATTATGGTCTCGGCGCGCAGTGAAACGCAGGGCGCAAATATACTTTCGTCCAAGGCAAATTTTCAGAAAGAGTTCTGGCCTGGCGGTTTCCCTGATCTAAAGCGGAGCTTTCGTTCATCACTAGCTTATCGGCTGTGTCTTGTAGCCAATGGTGAGTTTGATGGCATGCTTACCTTGCGACCAACATGGGAGTGGGATGTAGCAGCGGGATGTTTGATTGTAAGCGAGGCTGGTGGGTTGGCCACTGATCAAACTGGGGTGAAGCCAGTGTTTAATTCAAAAGTTGGGCAATTGAACGGGATTGTGGCCAGCAACAGTGATATCCACTTTGGCCTTATAGCAGGCTTGACGTAAGTTACGGTTTGGATGCTGCTTAAAGATATAACAATCAAGGAAAGCTTACGGATGACGCTTGGTAGCTTTTGGTAAGGTAGTTCTGTAATGATAGCACCCACGCGTGAAGATGGTCCTATGATCTGGGCTCATGCAGCCACACCAGCTGCGCTTGACGCAATGTTAGAGGTACTTATGCGGGCTCAAATGATCGAACCGTCTCTGTCTTATGTGCTCTCAGCTCCGACATCTGAATATGTTTTTGATAGTGCAGTTGTCCGCCTTCAGGAGGCGGACCTCCAATTAGGGCAAGACTTCTTAAAAAAAATGTCGCCAGATCTATGTCTGTGGGCGGATGACAGTATTAGTAAACCACTTTTTGGATTGATCCAAAGGTTCCCAATTCAAATTATACTGATTAACGCTAAAACTCAGAAATTACGGGGCCGAACTTGGCTATTGCGTAAGACGGTTGCGCGGCAGGCACTTCGGCCAGTTGCCTATGCATTTGTCGAAACAGTCGAAGCTAGTGGGCATTTGCGAAACCTTGGTTTGGCAGCACGTAATATAGAAGTACTTGGACAATTTTTGGGGGGCGTAGTAGCGCCTAGCTGTGATGAGGCAGAGCGTGACCGGCTGGGAGAAATATTGACTGGACGACCGGTGTGGTTTGCACATCAAGTCCCATCGCCAGAAATAAAAATTGTCCTGCAAGCCTTTTTGCAAGCGCAACGTAGAGCGCATCAGATGCTCTTGATCTTTGATTTAGCGGACCCCTCAAATGAAGCTGAACTTTTGGAAATTTGTAAAGAACTTGATTTGATAACTCATGCGCGGGCGGTTGAAGGCGAGCCTAATTCGCGCACTCAGATTTTCCTGACTGAAGATTGTAGCGATACGGGTCTTTGGTATCGTCTGGCCTCCGTGTCTTATATGGGTGGTAGCTTCTCTGGAAGTAATCCTCCCAACCCTATGATTGCGGCTGCGCTAGGCAGTGCTGTTGTGCATGGTCCAGATGTTATATATTTTCAATATGCCTATGCACGCTTGTGCGAAGCAGGTGCTACGCGGCCCTTGCAGCAAGTGGGCGATTTGAGCCAGAGAGTGGCTGAGTTGATGGAGCCTGATCAATGTGCTGTTATGGCGGAAAAAGGTTGGCGCGTTGTGTCTGAAGGAGCAGTAATTACTGATCGGCTAGTTGAGTTGGTCCTGCAAAAAATTGGATTTGGAGATTCGAAAAAATGATGTGCGCCCCAAAATTCTGGCATCAACCACGGGGCGTTATGGCCTTTAGCCTTTGGCCTTTAGGTAGGATTTATAGTGCGGCCACTGCTTGGCGTTTACGCAGAGTTAGCCATGTTGTTCGCGCCAAATGTCCGGTGGTTTGTATTGGAAATATCAATGTGGGTGGTACTGGAAAAACCCCTACTACCATTGCCATAGCTGAGCATTTACAACGCCGAGGTCTGCGGGTTGTGGTCTTGTCGCGCGGTTATGGTGGTAGTGTGAAGGTCCCAACTCTAGTTAACCCGAGGGAGCACACTTCTGGACATGTGGGCGATGAGCCTCTGTTGATCGCAGCTTTTTGTTCCGTGGTAGTATCGAAGGATCGTGCTCTCGGCGTGGAACTGGCTTCGTTAAATAATCCTGATGTGATTTTGATGGATGATGGTTTTCAAAGCCCTTCAGTCTACAAAGATTTTTCCATCGTGGTAGTGGATGCGGCCTTGGGGTTTGGCAATGGGTTTTGCATTCCTGCTGGGCCTCTGCGTGAGCCCCTGGCCATTGGATTAATACGAGCTGATTTGTGCATTGTAATAGGCTCAGAGGCAGACCAAAAACGATTCAATGCCGGTCTGCCTACTCCGCTTAAAGTACCCTGTATTGAGGCTAAAGTTAAACCATTACACACTGGAATGCTGTGGGAGGGAGTAGGCGTATTCGCTTTTGCGGGTATTGCGCATCCAGAAAAATTCTTTGCGACCCTGCGTGGGCTGGGTGCAGATATCTTAGGGTATGAGGCCCTTTCAGATCATGAACCACTTTCAAGCGCCTTAATGAAGCGGCTAGCCGCCAAGGCAAAGTCTCTGAATGCTCAGCTAGTTTGTACTGAAAAAGATGCTGCGCGATTGCCTGCAGAGTATCGCTTGGATGTTTTAGTCCTGCCAATTCGGCTGGAGATTAAGGATTGGACCAAGATCGACACCAAACTGGCTGATCTTGGCTTATCCTAGCTTACTGTGCGTCAAGAATCTTCTTGAACTCTTCATAGGACATATTTGCGTATTTTGTTCCATTTATCACAAAGGATGGGGTGGAGGCGATACCATCTGCTGCCCGATTCTCTTCATACCACGCAACTAGGTTTTGAGCTTTTTGTCCGTCAGAAAAACAGGCCTGCACGGCATCTTGCGAAAGCCCGGCAGTTATCCCAATCCGGCGTAAATTATCTGCAATCTCGGCTGGGGCCCCTTTGGTCCATTCGCTTTGTTTAGTATAAAGTAAGTCTGAAATAGCAAAGAATTTATCCTGCCCGCCACAGCGCGCAATGATGGATCCCCAAAGGCCGTAACGGTCAAAATAGATCTCCCGATAGGTGAAACGTACTTTGCCCTTGTCGATGTAATCAGCTTTGAGATTTTTAAAGGCGCCTTGGTGAAACGACCGGCAGTGTGGACAAGTATAGCTAGCATATTCAATCATTGTGATTGGAGCATCTTCAGATCCCAGGACCATGTCAGTGATGGCTGAGGTGTCAGCTTCGCCCGCCGTTGTAGCATTCGCCGCCCCAAAGCTTGGGCCTACTAGGCCACTTTGTTGTGAGGCCATTACAAAGTATGTGCAAAAGCCCAAAGCTGCTACGAAAACTATACCTAATACATATTTATTTTTACTGTTCATCTTATGATCTCTTTTCGTGGTTCATAATATTTTCACCAAAGGCGGCGAGCGCTGCTCTCAGGCTTTTGTCTTTTATATCACTTGCAATTGCAGATGCCTTTGCGGCCGTTTCGGGACAGGGGGGTGGGACTGTGCGTTTTGGTACTGTGCTGAATTGTGCCTGGCCATCGGAAAACCCAACAGGTGCTGTCTGAGTGATGCGGATCCTAGAAATTGCATTGTATCCATAGCAAGCGTTCACTTTTTCGCGCAATTGGGGTAGTTGCATTTCAAGCATCTGCGCCTGTGCGCCGGTGGTGAGTATAACCAGCGTGGCGCCAAACCCTTTTTGAGCATAGCTTACTTTGACAGGTGCACAAACTTCTGCAGCCTGTAAGCCCACAATTTCGCTCCAGTGCGTAAGCAGCCGTGTTATGGCAAATCCACGTGATTCGCCTGCTGAACGCAGCTTTTGCTCAACTAAAAGTGAAGTGCGCCGAAACCCAGCTCGACGCTTTTCGTATGACCCTGCAATTTTTTGCATCGATTTTTCTTACTCTTCCTGATTTACTCTATTTTACCCTAAGCATGGCTTAATGCCACCACTTTTATAAAAGGTACCTTAACTATTGCGTGATCACCCAAATCCTAGGACACTTTTGACTTGGTATGATGATAATGCTCGGGTCTTGCCCTGGCGTGTAGCACCTGCTGACCGTAAAATAGGTAAAATGCCTGATCCTTATCGCATCTGGCTTTCTGAAATCATGTTGCAACAGACAACAGTTGCAGCCGTTAAAGCCTACTTTGTAAAATTTACCACGCTTTGGCCAAATATTTTTGATCTAGCTGCTGCTGCTGATGCGGATGTCATGGCGGCGTGGGCAGGTCTTGGGTATTACGCAAGAGCACGTAACTTGTTAAAATGCGCACGAGTCATAGTAATAGAATTTGAGGGACAGTTTCCTTCTGATCGCGTCCAATTACAAAGTCTACCCGGAATTGGACCCTATACTAGTGCCGCCCTAGCTTCGATTGCATTTGATCAGCCAGAGACTGTCGTCGATGGTAATGTTGAGCGGGTTATGGCGCGATTATTTGATGTGCATACCCCATTACCAAAGGCAAAAGTACCGCTAACAAGTTTGGCTGAGGGGCTGACACCCCGTAAACGCGCAGGAGATTATGCGCAGGCGGTAATGGATCTTGGTGCTACGATTTGCAAACCTAAGTCACCCAGCTGCAACCTTTGTCCATGGCGCTGCAGTTGTTTGGCCGTGGCGCGTGGTACTGCGCCAGACTTACCAAAGAAGTCCCCAAAGGCCAAGAAGCCAATACGCCAAGGGATAGCCTATGTGGCCTATCGCAACGATGGCGCTGTTTTGCTCGAACAACGCCCGGATCGTGGGCTGTTGGGTGGAATGTTAGGATGGCCGGGGAGTGATTGGACTGTAGACACGCCAGAGTTCACGCCACCCTTTAAGGCTGATTGGGTTGAAGCAACGGAGGAGGTAAGTCATACCTTTACGCACTTTCATTTGCGGTTACGGGTTATGGTGGCATCTGTGGAGCCAGAGCGCAGTAACCACCAATTCACCGAAAAACCTGATTTTCGTCCACTAGATTTGCCTACGGTGATGCGCAAGGTTTGGAGCGTTGCTACTGGCTTTAAATAGTAGTGCTTATTATAATTTTTTTAGAATTTAAATTGGGTAAAAACTAATTATTGAATGACCTATCCAAGAAATATTTGACTGCCACGCAGGTCGGCCTTGAGTATCTAGCCTTAACGAAAAAGGTTTCCGCCACGTTTAATAAAAAAAGCCCCACCACAAGGGTGGGGCATAAGTTGGTGCTTTGTAAGATATAAAAAGCACAGGCGTTAACTGCATTTATCTAAGAAGAGTTAGTTTGGGCGCTGGCGCATTTCGGAGCGGATTTGCTGACGCAGCAGATCAATTGAAACAACCTTACCATCGCGGCGGAAGTTCCAATAGGACCAGCCATTACAAGACGGCGCATTTTCCAAAACAGCACCCACTTGGTGGATAGATCCTGCCGCCTCACCGCTGATTAAGGTGCCATCGGCGCGGACCTTTGCGGTTTTTCCTCGGGGACTAGTTAGCACTTCTCCGGGCCGCAACATGCCACGTTCAATAAGCTGGCCAAAAGGCACCCGGGGCTCTGCACGCTTGGAGATAGTCACAGCTAATGCTTCACTGTCAAACTTCCGGATATCATCAATTCGTTTTTGCGCAACTTGGCGGTAAATCTCTTCTCGCTCAATGCCGATGAAGTCACGGCCCAACATTTTGGCAACTGCACCAGTGGTACCTGTCCCAAAAAATGGATCTAGCACAACATCACCGGGGTTAGTGGCTCCCAGCAATACGCGATGCAGCAAGCTTTCAGGTTTCTGCGTCGGGTGTGCTTTGTCCCCGTTTGCATTTTTCAAGCGTTCATGCCCGGTACAGATCGGGAGTACCCAATCACTACGCATCTGAATACCTTCGTTCAGAGCCTTCAAGGCTTCATAGTTAAAAGTATACTTTGCACCTTCAGCCTTTGATGCCCAGATCATTGTTTCGTGCGCATTGGTGAAGCGTTTGCCACGAAAGTTAGGCATTGGGTTGGATTTACGCCAAACTACATCGTTCAGGATCCAATAACCTGCATCCTGAAGCGCTGTTCCAACGCGAAAGATGTTATGATAACTGCCTATCACCCAAATTGCGCCATGAGGCTTAAGAATTCTACGTGCAGCCTTCAACCAATCACGCGTAAATTGATCGTATACGGCGAAACTATCGAATTGATCCCAATGGTCATCTACCGCATCCACTTTTGAATTGTCTGGCCGGTGAAGATCTGCCTTTAACTGCAAGTTGTATGGTGGATCTGCAAAAATTAGATCTACACTACATTCTGGAAGACTATTCATGACTTCGATGCAATCGCCATCGATAATCGTATTGAGCGGCAACGTTTCAGCTGCTGCGACTTTTGTTTTTGCGTTCATTTTTCTGCCTCTGCCCCTGGTGCATTTGCTGCACTCGTCGGTTGCCTAAAGATGAGTCATGAACGATTCGCCGTCAAATTCTTTTTCTAATCAGTAACTTAATTTTTTACCTTGATACAAGATATTGTGTACCGGTTTGAACGTGCGTCTATGGTGAGGGGTCACGCCCAAATCTTGGAGTGCCTTTAGGTGCTGAGTTGTTGGATATCCGGCATTTTTCTCCCAACCATATCCAGGAAACTGTTGCCCTAAATCACACATGACCAAATCACGCCTAATTTTTGCCACAATTGAAGCCGCGGCAATCGACACTGAATGAGTGTCCCCCTTGATCACCGCGGTGGCTGAAATATCCAAATCAATTGGGATAAAATTGCCATCCACAAGTACATGGTCTGGCCGCTGCTGCAGTCCATTTATGGCTCGTAGCATTGCCAAATGTGAAGCGCGGAGGATGTTAATGCTTTCAATCTCGCGTTCAGACGCGCTAGCGATAGAAACTTCTGCGTGTTTCAGAATATCTACCAAAATCAAATTTCGATTTTTGACAGATAATTTTTTGCTGTCATTTAGCCCAGCTGGGATGTGTTTGGGGTTCAATATAACGGCTGCCGCAAATACGGGTCCAGCCAGTGGGCCACGGCCAACCTCATCTACACCAGCAATATATCGAAAGCCTTGGGCACGAAGTTTTTCCTCAAACTTAAATGTTGGTAAATCGGCCATAGCCCTATAATACTAAAAATGTTCAAGATAAAAAGGGGAAATCAAGTCTGTACCTTGAACCTATTCCCCGTATAATTATGTTTTGGCGATCAATAAAAATTGCATAGAAATGATTTAGCCGAAAGCGGGTTGGTTGCGGCACTGCATGCTCTATAAGTGGTTGGTATTAGATTTTAGCGGAGTTTGTTCATGACATTTAGCATTGCCACTTGGAATATTAACTCAGTTAGGCTGCGCGAACCCATTGTGCTTAGGTTTCTGCGGGATGAAGCCCCAGATGTTTTGTGCCTTCAAGAATGCAAGAGCCCAGTTGAGCTTATTCCGACTGAGGGTTTTGCAGACCTTGGCTACAAGTACATGGTGGCGCGCGGGCAAAAGGGTTACAATGGTGTTGCGATCATATCGAAACTTCCTTTACAGGATGCGGGGGGGCTTGATCTGGCCAATCTCGGCCAAGCCCGGCATGTAGCAGCTAGACTGCCGAATGGGGTGACTATCCATAATCATTATGTTCCTGCTGGTGGCGATATTCCAGACCGCAAAAAGAATGAAAAATTTGGTCAGAAACTAGATTACCTCACTGAACTGCGTGATATTTTTAATTCGCAGAAACCTGAGCGAGCGATTTTGGTTGGGGATTTGAATATTGCGCCACGCGAAGATGATGTGTGGGATCACAAAAAGCTCTTAAAAATCGTGAGCCATACTCCGCTGGAGGTAGAGCATTTTAATCAAGTCATGGCAGCTGGTGGCTGGGTGGATATTATACGTCAAAATATTCCTGTCGGGTTACTTTATAGCTGGTGGTCATATCGTGCCAAAGATTGGGATGTGGCCGATAAAGGCCGCCGGTTAGATCACATTTGGGCTACCTCTGATATAGCCGCTTCATCACACTCTAGTCGTATAATGAGGGTCGTGCGGGGGTGGGAAAAACCCTCGGACCACGCGCCTGTCTTTGCCAGCTTTGACATGTAACTGCCTCTTGGCAAAAGTAACAGTGACGCCCATACAGATGGTAACAAAAAAGGAAATTAATTATGTTGGAACTGAACCCCACGCCCGCAACATCTAACGCTGCTGGTGATCTGATTAAAGATGGAACAGAGCAAAGCTTTATGCAGGACGTTGTAGAAATGTCCCAAACGGTGCCCGTTATTGTTGATTTTTGGGCGCCATGGTGTGGCCCGTGTAAGACACTTGGCCCGGCGTTAGAGGCTGCAGTTACCGCCGCAGGTGGCCTCATTAAGATGGTAAAGTTGGATATAGATAAAAACCAAGGCATTGCTGAGCAATTAAAGATTCAATCAGTCCCAACCGTTTATGCTTTCTGGCAGGGACAGCCAGTAGATGGATTTCAGGGAGCCGTGCCTGGTTCTGAAATTCAAGCCTTTGTGGATCGAGTTATTGCGCTGGGTGGTGGTGAAGTTGCGGATGGTGGTTTGGCTGATGCCTTGATTGCTGCACAACAAATGTTGGCCGAAGGTGAAGCTTCGGATGCCGCTCAAACTTTTGCTGCAATTTTAGAAGAGGAGCCTACGAATGTGGGGGCCTACAGTGGTTTGGTACAATCGCATTTGGCTCTTGGCGATCTGGAGCAAGCTGAAGCAATTTTGAATGGCGCTTCGGCTGAGATGAGCCAAGCCCCTGAGTTGGAAGCTGTTCATGCTCAGCTCGAGTTAGCTAAGCAAGCAGCGAATGCTGGGCCTTTAGATGAACTTCAAGCTGCAGTTGATGCCGATAGCGACAATCATCAAGCCCGAATTGAGATGGCAATAGCACTGCACGCGGGTGGAGATTCCGAAGCGGCAGTTGAGCAATTGTTAGAACTTTTTCGGAGAGATCGAGAATGGAATGATGGCGCGGCCAAAGTGCAATTATTTACCATTTTTGATGCCTTACCAGTAAATGATCCGGTTGTTTTGAACGGCCGTCGTAAATTATCATCATTAATATTTGCATGATACAGTAGTCGAGCTAACTTACCTCCATGATATTAAGATTTGACATGCCCGACGTTATTCCAGTGTTTCCTTTGCCGGGAGCGCTATTGTTGCCACGTGCTAAGCTGCCTTTGCATGTTTTTGAGCCGCGTTATTTAAGCATGATCGAAGATTGCATGAAGACGTCCAGTCGTTTCATTGGTATGGTGCAGACCTATCAATCACGAGGTGAGACAAAGCTGCACTCTATCGGCTGCGCAGGCCGTCTAAATCAATTCTCTGAAACTGAGGATGGCCGCTATATGGTTACTCTCTCGGGCATGAGTAGGTTTCGCATAAAGGAAGAGGTAGAGGGTTTTGCTCCTTATCGCCGCTGCCACATAACATGGGATGGGTTTGAGCGCGATTTAGGCAAGGTTGAAAAAGATAAAACATTTGATCGACCAGCGTTTATGGCTGGCTTAAAACGCTATTTTGAACATCAAGAGCTATCAACAGATTGGGAAACCATGCAAGGTGCAGATGACGAACTGCTCATCAATTCATTATCTATGTTGTGCCCTTTTGAACCGGGAGACAAACAAGCTCTACTTGAAGCGCCAAGCCTCAGTACGCGGCGTGAGACATTAACTACATTAATTGAATTTGCGATGCGCGGTGGCGCTGGCGAGGACTTTTTACAATGAGTGATATTGATGGTAAAATGCTGGAGGCTTTAATTTGCCCGCAAACCGGTGCTCCTTTGAAATATGACGCACAGCGCCAAGAACTAATTTCAAACTCAGCGCATTTAGCCTACCCGATACGTGATGGTATTCCAATCATGTTAGTGAGTGAAGCTCGTGAAGTTGATTGAGCACTTAAAGTGGCTCACCCTGTAACAACCTTGGCAAATCACCAGAAATTCCAGCTGCATTTGCGACAAACGCGCGGCGAAGCGCCGGAGTATTATTAACCAAACCTAAGCTTAAATCTCTTAGACCGCGTACTAGTGAGTTATCATTTGAAAACAAATGGTTAAATAAATTCGTTGCGGTGCATAGCATAGCATTGTCAAACCCACGCCAGCGCTGATATTCTTCAAGAGCCGTGTGAATACCTAAATCTTGGCCCCGACGTTTTGCGTCGCATAAAACCTGCGCCAAAGCAGCCACATCCTTGAACCCGGAGTTCAGACCTTGCCCTGCTATCGGGTGCACTGCATGGGCCGCGTCACCGACTAAAGCCACACGTGGTGCTATCATACGATGGGTAGTCGATAAGCTTAAGGGGTATATATACCTCTCACCTGCCAATGAAATATTTCCTAAAAATGTCCCAAACCTTGGCCGGAGAACACTGAGATAATCTTTATTGTCCAACGAATGAATTTTTTGTGCTGTTTTAGTTTTTTCAGTCCAAACGATTCCACTACGGTTTTCTGTTAGCGGTAGGATCGCCAGGGGCCCAGACGGCATAAAATATTGATGTGCAATACCATTATTTGGTTTTTCATGGGTAATTGCAGATACTAGAGAAGATTGCCCATAATCCCAACCGGTGCGAGTTAAACCCGCGGCTTTGGCTGTGTTCGAGCTTCGACCGTCGGCTCCTACCAGGACTGCTGCTGTAATCGTTGCGCCTGAGTTCAATTTAACCGCTACCTGCGTGGGTTGGATAGTTTGGCTTGAAACTTTTGTATTAGGCAAAAACGTTACATTTGAATACTTGATGGCACTTTGTAGAACTTCTCGCAAATGCCTATCTTCAACCATGTATCCCATTGGTCCTTGAGTAAAATCTTGTTGGCTAAACTGCATTACGAAGGGTGACGGTACATCACCAGCATAACCATCACTAACTTTAATCTCCAACATTGGCTGCGCGTTTAAGTTTAAATCATCCCACAAGCCTAGTATCTTGAGCATCCTTTGGCTGGCGGCGGCAAGCGCATAGGAGCGGCCGTCAAAATTGCTATGTGTGGCTGTTATGGGGGCACTTTTGTCAACTACGGCTGTGTTAATTCCGGATTGATCCAAGGCTAAGGCCAAGGTAATTCCGTTTAGCCCACCGCCCACAATGATCACATCAAAATCCATAATGAAGACATGGTGCAGCAAAGGGATATTGTCGAGGGGGTGCGACATCGTTAGCGTGGAGCTAAATTTAGGAGGACGACCGATGACTAGATGGTTGACCATGAGCGCCGCAGCTCTGGGACGTGGAATTGCCAAGGGTGAAATTGATCCCGTGGCTTTAGCCCAAACATATCTCGATGCTATCGATGCGCACCCTTTTTCAGATTGTATTTATACGATCGTAACTCATGAACGGGCCTTAAATGAAGCTACCGCCGCCGCGGAACGCGCAAAGCTTAGGCAGCGGAAATCACCTTTAGATGGGGTTCCAGTGTCGTGGAAAGACCTGTTTGACAGTGTAGATGTGGCCACAGAAGCGGGTAGTTTATTGTTAAAAGACCGTGTGCCAGATGCAGATTGTGAGGTCATGCGCACTGCCACGGCACTCGGGCTCGTTTGCCTTGGCAAAACGCATATGTCTGAGCTCGCTTTTTCAGGTCTTGGCCATAATCCAAGTACTGCCACATCGCCCTGCATAAATGATCACGGCGCCGTTTCGGGCGGATCCTCGTCTGGCGCGGCGGCTTCGGTTGCGTTTGGCCTGGCGCCATTGGCGATTGGCTCAGATACTGGTGGTTCTGTGCGTATCCCGGCTGCTTGGAATGATTTGGTTGGCTTGAAAACTACAAGTGGGCGAGTATCCTTGCAAGGGGTTGTTCCACTTTGCGCCCGTTTTGATACTGTGGGCCCTCTATGCCGCTCTGTTGAAGATGCAGCGCTTGCTTTGGCAGCGTTGGAGGGCAGCAAACCAGTGGATCTTACCAATACCAATCTGGTGGGTTGCCGTTTTGTGATTTGTGATACTGTAGCGTTTGATGATATCCGGGATGCTCCTATGGCTGGATTTAACAAAGCTATCGAATGCTTATGCAAAATGGGTGCTGTGGTGGAACGGGTTAAAATCCCACAAGTGCAGGCTGCCTTGGAGCTTTCGGGAGTGCTGTTTGCATCTGAGGCCTATGGGACCTGGAAAGGTCAGATAGAGGCTAACCCAGATGTCATGTTTAAGGAAATTCTCTTACGGTTTCGGAGTGGCGCAAAGGTATCGGCTCCCGATTATGTTGCGGGATGGCAGGAATTGGACCAATTGCGGGTCCAATATTACGAAGCCACAGCTGGTTATGACGCTGTACTGATGCCTACTTCACCAATTCTGCCACCAAATGTAGCCCGCTTGGATGAGGATCATGACTATTACGTCACTGAAAACCTATTAGCACTACGTAACACG
>JAVLEV010000008.1:17726-19281 GCA_031920365.1 Planktomarina sp.
AATTTGATCGATATGACTATTGGGGAGCCAAAACATAAGTTCCCTGATTGGGTAGGTCCCACTTTGCTTGAAGCAATGGCAGGTTTTAACAGATACCCTGATAACAACGGTACATTAGAATTACGTAAGTCGATTAGTAATTTTTTAAATCGCCGTTACGATATAGATATGGACGTCGATAGCCAAATTATGGTTTTAAACGGTACGCGGGAGGGTTTATTTAATGCGATCGTGGCGCTTTGCCCAACTGGTAGTAAGGTATTGATCCCCAACCCGTTTTACCAAGTCTACACTGTAGCGGCCATGGCCGTTGGTGCACAATCTGTCTACCTGCCAGCTGGTGCTAAATCTGGCTTTCTTCCTGATCTTGATGCGCTCACATCAGCTCAGCTAAATGAAACATCAGCATTCTTTTTGTGCTCACCATCCAATCCGCAGGGCGCTGTTGCGAGTGTTGACTATTGGACTCGGCTTATTACGTTAGCTGAGACCTATGATTTCAAAATTTTTGCTGATGAATGCTATAGTGAGATTTACCGCCATAGCCCACCACCCGGAGCTTTGGAGGTTGCGGCGAATATGGGTGCAAACCCAGAGCGAGTGGTGGCGTTTCACTCACTGTCGAAACGTTCAAATTTGCCAGGGCTACGCTCAGGCTTTGTTGCCTCTGGCATTAAAAATATAGAACGAATTAAACAACTGCGTGCTTATGCGGGTTGCCCAGTTCCGGGGCCTATCCAGCATGTTTCTGCCCAAGTATGGGCAGATGAAGAACATGTTGTTGCTAATAGGCAACAATATTGTGACAAGTTTGAGGCGGCTGACCACATTTTTGCCGAGATTCAATCTTATCAGTCACCAGAAGCCGGGTTTTTCTTGTGGTTACCAGTCGAAGATGATGAGGTTGCTGCATTAAAACTTTGGACCAAAAAAGGGGTGCGGGTGCTACCAGGATCATATCTGGGGCAAGTCGCAAACGAGCAGAATCCTGGGTCTGGCTATGTCCGAGTCGCTTTGGTGGCTCCAAAAGAAGAAATGCAGCGTGGGTTAACTGATATGCGCGACTGCCTGTATAAATGATGTTGAGGTATAAATGGCTTATCCAACCCGTGGACGCGATCCGCTTTTGGACGCATCAACCCAAGCTTTTCTAGAAAGGCGGGGTGTTGAGGCTCTTGGTTTAGGTTTTCTGTTAGTCGGTGTTGTGTTTGCACTTGCCCTGGCGAGTTACTCTCCAGCTGACTCTGCTTGGCTAGCCTCAGGAGTCCGGGAGATTGAGAATTGGGTTGGCCAAGTTGGCGCCGTAATTTCGGCACCTTTAATTAAAATCTTGGGTCTTGGATCTTGGGGTATACCTGCCGTTTTCAGTGCATGGGGTTTGCGTCTGATCACCCACGTCGGCACGGGACGGATGCTGACACGTCTGATATATGCACCAATCTTCTGGGCGCTCTGTTCGCTTTATGCCGCAACCTTAACGCCTGTAACCAACTGGGAGCATAGTTTTTCAATGGGTGGCCTGTTTGGCGATACCGTATTGTTTATGCTTTTGCAG
>JAVLEV010000008.1:19381-25710 GCA_031920365.1 Planktomarina sp.
CAAATTGAACCTAATTTCAATTCAGTGCGCCATAATGAATCCCCACGGGTAGCTTCAGTCATCCGCGCTGATCTGGCAATACCGAAGGCCGTGACCTCTTTGCCATTGCCGGTACAACCGCAGGTACCAAACTCACTATTTTCTCGTGTGCCATCATTGTTAAAGGCTAGGTCCAAGCCAATTATTGAACCTCAATTTCTAGAAAATGATTATGATCGACCCAAAGATCCGCTGCAGGACCGTATTAGTGAAAAGATTGCTGATGCAATCCGGTTACGAGCTCCAAATTCAAGTAACTCCGGTCAAGGCCAAACTCCGATTGTCACCTCAAAACCTGGTCGGCCGACAGGGCCAGTTCCAATAGTTTTGCAACCTACCGTCTTGGCCCCCCCCCTTATGGAGAATATTTCAGATATATTAGAGGAAAATTATTTTGCAGAATCCGCAACCCAAAACCTTGCTTTTGCGGTAGAACCACCGCTAACGGCAGTCCCCAAGCAAGTGGTACAGCATGCGATTAAACGTCCAATCCAGCCTTCCGCTCAGGCCATTTCAGAAGAACAGCCAAAACTAGAGTTTGAACCTCAAATTTCTGCGCCAGCTTATGAAAAACCTGCGCTTGGCTTGTTGATGAGCCCATCTTCGATCGAGAGGCATGTGTTAAGTGACGATGCGTTGGAAAGTAATGCGCGTATGCTGGAAAGTGTTTTAGATGATTATGGCGTAAAAGGCGAGGTCGTCAGTGTACGCCCAGGTCCGGTTGTTACCATGTATGAACTGGAACCTGCACCAGGCTTAAAAGCTAGTCGAGTTATTGGGTTGTCCGATGATATTGCACGATCAATGTCGGCGCTTTCGGCCCGCGTGAGTACCGTACCCGGCAGATCGGTGATTGGAATTGAATTACCTAACGAGCATCGCGAAATGTGTGCTCTGAGGGAAATTCTATCAGCCCGTGATTTTGGCGATGCCAATATGAAACTACCTTTAGCTCTAGGCAAAGATATTGGTGGTGAACCGATCGTAGCTAATCTAGCTAAGATGCCCCATTTGCTAATTGCAGGCACCACTGGCTCGGGAAAATCGGTGGCTATTAACACAATGATCTTGTCGCTGCTCTACCGTCTTACACCTGACGAGTGCAGGATGATTATGATTGATCCCAAAATGCTTGAGTTGAGCGTTTATGACGGGATTCCGCATTTGCTAAGTCCGGTTGTTACTGATCCTAAAAAGGCGGTGGTTGCGCTGAAGTGGACTGTTGGCGAAATGGAAGATCGCTATCGAAAAATGTCAAAAATGGGTGTCCGTAATATTGATGGCTATAATAGTAGAGTAAAAGACTCTTTATCTAAGGGTGAATTGTTTAGTCGTACAGTGCAAACTGGGTTTGACGATGGTACTGGTGAACCACTTTTTGAAACCGAAAAATTTGAGCCAGAGACCTTGCCATATATTGTGGTTATCGTTGATGAGATGGCTGATTTAATGATGGTGGCTGGTAAAGAAATTGAGGCATGTATTCAGCGTTTAGCTCAAATGGCACGGGCGTCTGGTATTCATATTATTATGGCTACCCAGCGTCCCTCAGTGGATGTTATCACTGGTACGATCAAGGCTAACTTTCCAACACGGATTTCGTTTCAGGTTACGTCAAAAGTCGACAGCCGAACAATTTTAGGTGAAATGGGCGCAGAACAGCTCTTAGGTATGGGCGATATGCTTTACATGGCTGGTGGGGGTAAAATCACACGGGTGCATGGTCCATTTTGCTCTGATGAAGAGGTTGAAGATGTTGTTAATCATCTTAAAGCCTTTGGGCCACCAAAATATTTATCGGGGGTAGTTGAAGGTCTAACCGATGATAAAGAAATCAATATTGATGCTATGCTGGGGTTAGGTGGCAACACTGATGTTGAAGATGCACTCTATGATACCGCCGTACAGATCGTTGTAAAGGATCGTAAGTGTTCAACTAGTTACATACAACGTAAATTGGCAATTGGATATAATAAGGCTGCACGTTTAGTTGAGCAAATGGAAGATAACGGCTTAGTTAGTGCCGCTAACCATGTAGGCAAACGTGAGATTTTGATGCCTGAGCAAAACTAAAAAATTACTTAGCGTGCAGGACTATAACTGTTTTGGTTGGCAAGAACTTCTTTTTATATGATCTGGGTTTAGGGGTGGGATGTGAAAAAAATAATATTATTGTTGCTGCTGATGGCTGCTCCTGCCTCAGCGCAGATACTGAGCTTAGATGAGCTCTCCTCTTATCTTAATACTATGAGTACAGCTAAATCTAACTTTACTCAGATCAATGATGATGGCAGCAAGTCTACTGGATGGGTTTATATCAAACGTCCAGGGCGAATTCGGTTTGAGTATGACCCGCCTTACGAGGGTTTGGTTGTTGTAGGGGGCGGGCAGGTTGCTATTTTTGATCCGAAGTCCAATTCTGAACCTCTACGGTTCCCCTTAATACAAACACCTCTGAGCCTTGTTTTGGAGAAAACTGTCGACTTGGCGAGGCGAGACATGGTAGTTGCGCACAAAAACAAGGGTGAAATCACCTTTATTGTTTTGCAACATCCAGATTACCCAGAATATGGCTCAATTCAATTAATGTTTACAGACAATCCAGTGCAGCTGCGCCAATGGATTGTGGAGGATAATTCTGGCAACCAAACTCAAATTGTTTTGGGTGATTGGGTTGAGGGCCAGAAGCTATCAAACATCTTGTTTAATATTCAGGCAGAGATGCAAAATTAGACAGACTAACCCATGCCACATCGTATTAATTGCTTACGATACATAGTCGTACGATCTCCCAAACGGTTTGCAATCTTAACCAACCAGGGTTTTGACTTATAAGATCCACGTCGGTACCCTGAACGGCCCTCATGATAGGCTAAATACTGGTTACGCGTATCTGACATGGCGATCCCAAGTTCCCGACTGCTTTGTGCCATATACCAGCCCATAAAATCAGCAGAATCGCGAATATTAGTTCGGCTTGCACCCCAACGGCCAGCGCTCGCTTTGTATTCTTTCCAAGTGCCATCCAGAGCTTGTGAGTAGCCGTAGGCAGAGCTTTGGCGGCCAGCTGGAATGATCCAAAGCATATATTTCTTTGGGGTTTTGGCTTTTGCCTTAAATTTACTTTCTTGCCAAATAATGGACATTTGCACAGAAATTGGTACGCCATATTTACGTTTGGTTGCTTTGAACGCAGGAAGGAAACTACGCCGTTGATCTAAAATTGAGCACGCATTGTTTAGGTTTCGTGGGGCGTTAACGTTTCCGCCAAGAAAAGAACAACCTGTAAGTAGGCTGACTAAAATCAAGACGCGAAGGATACTGCTCATGGTGCCGCTCGCTTTTTTATTATATTTAACTTTTCTGACCTTAAATATACTAACGCGCAGATCATTTTGCAACGCACCTGTGAGCGAAAGCTGCACACATTTGCGCGACTTAAGGACAGTTTACTGCAACACATCAATTTTTCTTGTAAGCATAGACATTTGCGTCATAATCCTTTTAAGTCATGCTCTAATTAAAAGGGTTAAGTCGTGCAAGCTGAAGCTAAATATCATCTAGGACAAGTTGTTTGTCATAAAAAACATCCGTTTAGGGGTGTAATTTTTGATGTTGACCCAGAATTTTCAAATAGTGATGAATGGTATTCGGCGATTCCGGAAGAAGCACGACCAGTAAAAGATCAACCATTTTATCATCTCTTAGCTGAGAATGACCAAAGCTATTATATTGCTTATGTATCTGAGCAAAACTTAATAGCTGATATATCAGGCGACCCTGTGGACCATCCTGATGTTGAAGATATATTTGGTCCTTTCAAAAATGGAGCCTATCCGCTTCAGTTCCAAATGAACTAGGTTCAATATCCTAGGGCGCATCCATCTTTTCGGGGGTCAGATGCCCCTTGTAAAACACCATCCTGGCCAATGAAGATCGACTGCGCTCCGCCAATTGGGCCAATTGGAACTTCAACTTTGTGTCCCATATCCGCCAGTGTTTGGTGAACCGGCCTAGCGTAACCACGCTCAATTTTCATTAAGCCATTATCTGAAAAACAACGTGGGGCATCAATTGCAGCTTGGCTGTCCATACCAAAATCAACCATATTTGACAGAAACCGAGCATGACCATTGGGTTGATATGCGCCACCCATAACACCGAAGGGCATAGTCACCCGCCCATTTTTTGCCAACATGCCAGGAATAATTGTGTGCATAGGGCGTTTGCCCCCCGCAAGTTCATTTGGATGACCTTGTTCTAAGGTGAAACCTGCGCCGCGGTTTTGAAATAGGATCCCATATTTGTCTGATGCAATACCCGACCCAAATGCGTGAAAGATTGAATAGATCAAAGAAACTGCCATTCGATTTTTATCTACCACAGTGATATATATTGTATCTTTATGAATGGCTTCTGACATAAGCGAAGGATCTGTCAAAGCGTGGTTGGGATCTATCAGAGCAGCTAAACTTGCCGCGGTCTCACTGGCTAGCATATGCGTGATCCTAGTGGTGTAATCGGTGTCTGCAATAAAACGATTGCGGGTATCGTAGGCGAGTTTTGATATTTCTGCTTCAATGTGCGCGCGTTCTGCACCAAAAGGGTCCATAGTAGTAAACTCAAAATGTTTCATCATATTGAGCATGAGTAGCGCAGTGGCACCTTGGCCATTGGCCGGATGCTCCAACATCTCTATCCCCTTGTAGTTGATGCGCAGAGGGGTGCTGTAGGTAGCTTCGGTTGAGGCAAAATCTTCCATCGTGTGGCTACCGCCTGCAGCTTGAAGGCTGTGCACCATATCTTCAGCAATAGCGCCGGAGTAAAAGCCATCACGGCCTTCGGTTGCAAGCACGTCTAGCGCGTCAGCTTGGCTTGGTGATGCAAAGATTTGGCCGACTTTGGGAGCTGCCCCAGCAATGAGGAATTGATCACGGGCCGCTCCTTGCAGTAAATTCATGCTTTGGCCCCAATCAAAAGCTACTTTTGGGGCTACTGGGACACCGATCCGTGTATAGTGGATGGCGGGGGACAATATCTCGGCCAGGCTCAGGTTGCCAAAATCATTTGCCATGTGGCAAAATCCGTCAACAGCGCCCGGAACTGTGATCGCATCTGTGCTGTGGAGCGGTATGGCACTTAAACCTTTAGCCCTCAGTGCAGCTGCATTTGCCGCCTGCGGCGCACGCCCTGATCCATTCAGTGCAACTACATCTGAACTTGGATTCTTTTGAATGAGCGCAAACATATCGCCGCCTAAACCTGTCATCTGCGGCTCACAAATTCCGAGTAACAGTGCGCCGGCTATGGCAGCATCTGCTGCGTTTCCACCAGATTTTAAGATTTCGAGTGCAGTGGCTGCGGCTAAAGGATGGGAGGTTGCACACATGCCGTTAGTCGCAAAAATTGCTGAGCGGCCTGGAAGATGAAAGTCTCGCATAGGATTAAGTTCCTTATGAAGTCATATGTTTTATAATCATACCTATTATATCAGTTGTGGCGAGTAGTCGTAGAAGAATTATAATGCAACGGCCAGCATGATACTTGCTCTTGTGTCGAGGGGGGAGAGCGATGCATAAGTTATCAAACAATATTGAATTGGGGCTTTTGATGGATACAGTTTATATTCTTGGAACCGCTCGGACACCTATGGGTGGGCTACAGGGCGCATTTGCATCTGTACCGGCCAGTCAGTTGGGTGGGGTGGCTATTGCCGCGGCGCTTGCTGCTGCGCAAGTTGCGCCTGAGCAAGTAGATGAGCTATTGATGGGATGTGTTTTGCCTGCGGGTCAAGGCCAAGCTCCAGCTCGGCAAGCTGGGTTTGCAGCGGGTCTTAGTGAGGGTGTACCAGCAACAACGGTCAACAAAATGTGTGGTTCTGGAATGAAAACTTTCATGATGGGATATGATCAATTGGCCCTAGGTCGTGATGAAGTGATGGTTGTGGGTGGAATGGAAAGTATGACTCAGGCGCCTTACTTACTGCCCAAAATGCGTGGTGGAGCCAGGCTCGGCCATGCTCAGGTTCAGGACAGTATGTTTCTTGATGGTCTAGAAGACGCCTATGATTACGGTCGTTTGATGGGAACCTTTGCGGAAGATTGTGCAACGCGTTTTCAGTTTACTCGTAAGGCACAAGATGACTATGCGCTGCGATCCTTGGAGCGCGCCTTAGTTGCACAGTCCAGTGGAGCTTTTGCGGCTGAAATCGCTCCGGTACCACTGACCACACGAGAAGGTACAACTCAAATTGCGTTTGATGAACAGCCTGGCAATGCGCGGCCTGAAAA